>NZ_WXWS01000116.1:0-5102 GCF_009904715.1 Vibrio sp. V42_P2S4T144
CTTCACCACTGCTAACCTCTTAAAATATTTTCATATCGGGGTTTTAATAAAGTAAAAACTTGCTAAAATACTTAGCAAGTCAGCCTTAAAGGCGACATAGCTATAAAAAAACACTGGAAGCAATCGAAAGGTCATCCTTTCAAATCAATGGAGAATCGAGTAATGGCATTTGAACTACCAGCTCTTCCTTACGCGAAAGACGCACTAGAACCACACATCTCAGCAGAGACTCTAGACTACCACCACGGTAAGCACCACAACACTTACGTTGTTAAGCTTAACGGTCTTATCCCTGGTACTGAGTTCGAAGGCAAAACTCTAGAAGAGATCATCAAGACTTCTACTGGTGGCGTATTCAACAACGCAGCGCAAATCTGGAACCACACGTTCTACTGGCACTGTCTTGCTCCAAATGCGGGCGGCGAGCCAACTGGCGCAGTTGCAGACGCAATCAACGCAGCATTCGGTTCTTTTGAAGAATTCAAAGCGAAGTTTACTGATTCAGCAATCAACAACTTCGGTTCTTCATGGACTTGGCTTGTTAAGAAAGCTGATGGCTCTCTAGAGATCGTTAACACTTCTAACGCTGCTACTCCTCTAACAGAAGAAGGTACAACACCACTTCTAACTGTTGACCTATGGGAACACGCGTACTACATCGATTACCGCAACGTACGTCCTGATTACATGAACGGCTTCTGGGCTCTAGTAAACTGGGACTTCGTAGCTGAGAACCTAGCGAAGTAATATACTTCCCCTAAGTTCAATTTAGTCTTATTCAAAAGCTCGCTATTTAGCGGGCTTTTTTGTTTCGCCTTCCCTAGCACCTTTAAATAATTCCCTCTTTTACTAAAGTTCTTCTTATCCACGCCGTTAAAAGAGCATCGAGCGAGGAACATCATGCAAATTCATACGTTAGACAAAGCTGCAATTATCAACGAACTTCAGTTCGGTAATGGTATTAACCATGCCGTACACGAAGGTCGTCGAGCGGATTTCTCACTGATTCTGTCTATGTTCTCTAATGATGTTCGCGATGTGGTCCCGGTTGAAGAGGTCCAGGAAGTCATCACCAGTGATAGTATTCTTCGCCAACAATTGGGTTTATCGCAACCTCAAGCTCTTCGTTCTGATGGCAGCAGCTATGAACTCGCAGCTGAACAAGCGAAACAGTTTCACGATGCAGGATTGCCTTCCGCAAAGCTGAGCCATTACCTAAAACCAGATGCGCTGACTTACCTGCCTGAAGACACATTCAACCTACCAGAGGAGGTTTATCACAACCTATCTGGTCATGAGCGACGCAGATTGGGCGAACGCAACAAACAACTGATCCCAGATGCTGGGCTATATAATCAGCTAGTGACGGCTCAACGTCAGCATCAAATTCAAGCTAAAGCATAGAGATCCGCTTTTTATCCAATAGCTTGCAATACCTACACGTCAGAAATGTGACATCTTACAAATTACCGCACAATAGTCCTCACTCGAAAGCGTTAGTTTGAAGCCTTTCACACTGAACCCAACGAATTTCAACCATGCTATTAGCACAAACCACTGGTGTATTGTTTTTCACATATGGATACAGTGAAGGTGCTATGGATATCAAAGAATCAATTATTCTCGTCACGTCTGCAGGTTCGGTTATAGGAAGAACCTGTGCAAATCACTTTGCTCACCTTGGAGCAACGTTGATTCTTTGTGACCAAAATTCTAGCGCTTTGAGAGCGAGCTATGAGCAAATCAGCGCTTTCACTGACAAAGTGTATGCTATGAATGTGTGTAGTGATAACACAACGTCCATTAACTTATTGTTTGACCAGATAGAATCACAGCTACGTGCGACACCAGATGTGATTGTTAATTGCTGGACCAGCTCCCCTATGCCTGGCTTAATGGCGCCAGAACCAATGAGTACTTACATTGATCACTTGTCGTCTGCGGCACGCTTCCTTTATACCTACGGCCAAGTAGGAGCAGAGCGCTTTCGAGCCAGAAACAAGAAAGGCGTCATTGTTAACGTCATTTCTCATGATAACCATGAAGACTTTACGGGAGTTGAAAGCATGGCGGCGTTGGTGTCAGGTTTTACTCACAGCTGGGCAAAAGAACTCACACCATTCAACATTCGAGTGGGCGGCGTTATTCCCTCGGTAAATCATACAAAAGAAGAGCTCAACGATAGGCACTGGGCTGAGATCCAAGACGAACTAGTCCGCAACACAGCATACATCGTCGCGAATGAATACTTCAGTGGCCGAGTAGTTGCGACCGAAGTGTAAGCATACACAGCAACTCTGTTTTCCCAAGCCAGATGTAACTCCTGCACCAAAATAAAAAAAGCCCCAGTCATTTGACTGGGGCTTTAACCTTTTCCCGATTAAGGTTTCGTGCTAGCGAAAACCTTGCTCACTCGATTTTTTAATTACGCGTCAGCTTTTTCTTTCTTTGCTTTAGGTGCTGCTTTTGCTGCTTCTTGGTCTGCTTTCTTCTTGATAACAGTTGTACCTTCGAAAGTTTCGCCTTCAACAAATGCTTTACCGTAGTAAGAAGCCATCAACACATCTTTAAGTTCGCTGATTAGAGGGTAACGTGGGTTCGCACCAGTACATTGGTCATCGAACGCTTCTACCGCTAGCTCATCCAGTTTCGCTACGAAATCTGATTCAGCAACACCTGCCGCTTGGATAGACATTGGGATGTCTAGGTTAACTTTTAGTTCATCCAACCATGCTAGTAGACGTTCAATCTTCTGAGCAGTACGGTCACCTTCTTGGCTTAGGCCTAGGTGGTCAGCAACTTCAGCGTAACGACGACGTGCTTGTGGACGGTCGTATTGAGAGAACGCAGTTTGTTTAGTTGGATTGTCGTTCGCGTTGTAACGTACCACGTTAGAGATAAGTAGTGCGTTAGCTAGGCCATGTGGCAAGTGGAACTCAGCACCCAGTTTGTGAGCCATTGAGTGACAAACACCTAGGAATGCGTTCGCAAATGCAACACCAGCGATAGTAGCTGCGTTGTGTACTTTCTCACGAGCGATTGGGTCATTTGCACCGTTCGCATAGCTTGATGGTAGGTACTCTTTTAGCATCTTAAGTGCTTGAAGAGCTTGGCCATCTGAGTATTCGTTAGCAAGAACAGAAACGTAAGCTTCTAGAGCGTGAGTTACGGCATCGTAACCACCAAATGCTGTTAGAGACTTAGGCATGTTCATTACTAGGTTCGCATCAACGATTGCCATGTTTGGCGTGATTTCGTAGTCAGCTAGTGGGTATTTCGCACCAGTCTTGTCGTCAGTAACAACCGCGAATGGAGTAACTTCTGAACCAGTACCTGAAGTTGTAGTGATACATACAAGCTCAGCTTTTTTACCCATTTTAGGGAACTTGTAGATACGTTTACGGATGTCCATAAAGCGCATTGCTAGTTCTTCAAAGTGAGTTTCTGGGTGCTCGTACATTACCCACATGATTTTCGCTGCATCCATTGGTGAACCACCGCCTAGCGCTAGGATAACGTCAGGTTGGTAGCTAGCCATTTGAGCCGCACCTTTTTCTACTACAGACAGTGTTGGGTCAGCTTCAACATCGAAGAATGTTTGAACTTCCATGCCTTGAGCTTTTAGTAGGCTTACTACGTCATCTGCGTAACCGTTGTTGAATAGGAAACGGTCAGTTACTAGGAATGCACGTTTCTTACCTTCTAGGTCGCCCAGTGCGATTGGAAGGCTACCACGACGGAAGTAGATTGACTTAGGTAGTTTATGCCACAACATGTTTTCAGCTCGCTTCGCTACAGTTTTCTTGTTGATTAGGTGTTTAGGACCTACGTTCTCAGAGATAGAGTTACCACCCCAAGAACCACAACCTAGCGTTAGAGATGGCGCAACGTTGAAGTTGTACAAGTCACCGATACCGCCGTGAGTAGTCGGGATGTTGATTAGGATACGAGCTGTCTTCATCTTGTCACCGAAGTAACGGATACGGTCAGCGTTAGTATCTTGGTTAGTGTAAAGACCAGATGTGTGGCCGATACCACCAATCTCAACCATAGTTACCGCTTGAGCAACCGCGTCTTCGAAGTTGTCAGCACGGAATAGACCTAGAGTTGGAGATAGTTTCTCGTGAGCGAATGCGTCATCGTGAGATACTTTGCCCAGACCTTCACCAACAAGAACTTTAGTGTCTGCTGGAACTTTAACGCCTGCCATTTCAGCGATTGCTGCTGCTGGCTGACCTACGATTTTCGCGTTTAGCGCGCCATCGATAAGAAGCACTTTACGAACTTTATCAGCTTCTGCTTTGCTTAGGACATAAGCTTTGTGAGAAGCAAAACGCTCTTTCACTTCGTCGTATACTTCATCAACTACGATTGCCGCCTGCTCAGAAGCACATACTACACCGTTGTCGAAAGTCTTGGACATAAGGATAGAAGCAACAGCACGTTTGATGTCTGCTGTTTCATCGATAACAACAGGAACGTTACCTGCACCTACACCGATTGCTGGCTTACCAGAAGAGTATGCTGCTTTAACCATGCCTGGACCACCAGTTGCAAGGATAAGCGCGATGTCATCGTGTTTCATTAGAGCGTTTGAAAGCTCAACAGAAGGCTGGTCGATCCAACCGATGATGTCTTTTGGTGCGCCTGCTGCTACTGCTGCATCTAGAACGAGTTTAGCTGCATCGTTAGTTGAGTTTTTCGCACGTGGATGTGGTGAGAAGATGATACCGTTACGAGTCTTCAAAGAGATTAGAGATTTGAAGATCGCTGTAGAAGTTGGGTTAGTCGTTGGTACGATACCGCAGATGATGCCTACAGGCTCAGCGATAGTCATAGTACCTAGGTTGTCATCTTCTTCTAAGATGCCACACGTTTGTTCGTCTTTGTATTTGTTGTAGATAAACTCAGAAGCGAAGTGGTTCTTGATTACTTTATCTTCAACAATACCCATACCAGATTCTTCTACCGCTTGTTGAGCTAGCGGGATACGGGCCTGGTTAGCTGCAAGCGATGCTGCACGAAAGATTTTATCTACTTGCTCTTGAGAGTAAGTAGCGAACTCTTCTTGCGCTTTCTTAACGCGAGCAACCATTGCATCT
>NZ_WXWS01000527.1:0-5101 GCF_009904715.1 Vibrio sp. V42_P2S4T144
GATTAATACAGTAGCAATTACTTAAGTAATAAAGTACTCAAAAATGGGGATAGTGATTAATAAAACATCGTATTATTATCGCCCCATCTTGTATGTAACAAAGTATTACTAAAAATGAACAAAAATTACTATTTGCTTTTTCTCGCAGCTTTACTCGCTGGCTGTGGCGGTGGGGGAGACTCTAAGCCGAACAATACGAAGACACCAACTACGGTAACAAAGCAGAACCGTCCGCAATTAAAAGTGGAAGACACGGTGTTGAAGTTTGAAGGAGTGGGAACGGTTACTGAAGCAAAACTGAGCAATGTACATGGGTCGGTATCTTACCAAGTCATTGACTCTAATCCGCCAAATGTCGTGAAAATTAATGACTCAGGAATACTACAAATTCTGCGCCCAGGAACGGCGACGATTCTTGCTACAGATAGTAGCTCTGCTTATGAATCTTCTGAAGCAAGATTTTCTGTCACTGTAGAGCGAGGCATCAATACTGAACTTTCAGTGAGTGATCTGAATTTCAATGCGATTGAGTCAGAAGGAAAAGCGTTGATCGTCCGTGGCCAAAAAGGCGAACTGAGTTATGAGGTAGAAAGTGGTCATAACTTGATTCGTGTTGATGAGAACGGTTCGGTATATTCATTAGGTTCAGTTGGTCAGGCATCGGTGCTGATTACTGATTCAGGTAACGACTTTTACTTGCCGAAACAAGTTCGCGCTACGGTTAAACTGCATGCAGTAGCTCCGGGGCAATTACAGTTCGCTTTGCTTGAAGACGAGTATCGAGAAGGGTTGACGTTAGAACCAGTGCGTTTAGATAAAGCTCAAACGCAACGTATTTCTTACAAAATCATAAATAGCGTACCAGACAGCAAGGTGGCCGAGTTGCTAGACCCTGAAACGGGTTTGCTTCTTGTTCATAATGTTGGGCGATTAACGGTTGAAGCGACTGCAACTTACAGCGACGCGTTTCTAGATAAACAGCAAACAGCGCAATTTTTTGTGGATATAAAACAAGGCAAGCGTCAAGAAATCAGCGCAGCGGATATTGTCACAACTTATGAGGAAGGTGGACGAATTTTCCCTAAGGTGACGAACGCCTACGGTGACTATGAGCTGAGAATCATTCGTGGTGAAGACGTTGTCGCTAAAACTGAAAATGGTGAAGCATTACTGATCAAAGGTGTTGGTGCTGCTGAAGTGGAAATTTACGAGCATGACATGCGTAATTATCCTGCAAGCAAAACTCGTTTTGATCTTGAAGTTAATCGCGCGCCTCATCCCGTTATAAAAGACATTGAAATGCCGCTTACCTATCAACCAAATCTTTCAATCCCTCTGGCGTTTAAAGGGCAAAAAGGTAACGTAAATCTAGTTAGCAGCTTACCTAATGGCTTACGAATGACTGACGGCAAGTTGGAGGTAGTGACTGCGGGTGAGTACGACCTTAAGTTTGAAGACGATGGTGGGGAGTTCTACCAACCTATTCAATTTAATGTCGTCATTAAAGTTGCAAAGGCTGAAGGCCAACCCATGGCAACGCACGATTATGACGTTGTATACAGCAACAAATACAGTTTTGATCTTCATCGTGATTTTGGTTTGAGTGCTGACGAGCAAATTGAGATTGTAGATAACACCGCACCAGATGTTGTCGGTGGTTTTAGTGAAGGACGTCTCCATGTGTATAAAGCGGGTAAAGCGACGCTAACTGTGCGCAGAAAAGAGAGCGCGAATTATACTGTTGGTCCTGATCAAAAAGTCTACGTGACAATTTTGAGTGCGCCGAGCCGAATTGAAGTTCAATCCGATGTGGAAGAGATTTGGAAGGTTGGCCAAACATTTGTTGCGCCGAAAATCTCTGGTACGGTTGGGGAAGTTACGTACCGATTTGCAGACAACGCAGCAACAGATGTAGTTTCCTTAAGCAGCCAAACGGGTGCCATGCAAATTCTTAACGCGGGTAGCACAAAAATTATTGTTTCGGATGCGGGGGACGACAAAGTGGATCCGGGTGAAAGTAGCTTCTCGGTCACGATTAAACAAGGCACAAACCCTGTATCGGTTACTTACCCAACGGTAGAACTCTCCGCTGGTAGTGTTATCTCACCAGTGATGAGTGGTGGGACTGCGAAGGCAAGTTACCGTCTTATTAACCAAAAAGATCCTGTGGTCGAGCTAGTTTCCCCTGATACGGGGCGTTTGAAGATTTTGCACGCAGGCGAGTACCAAGTAGAGGTTACTCTTACTGGACGCAACTACAAAGCTAAAACAATCGTCGTAAATGGCACTATTAACAAAGCGAATCACCCTGGTTTAAGTGCTTCTACAATGAAGGTGGAATTTGAACCATTTAAAAAGGTTAAGCTAGACTTTGGTACACCAATAGGAAACCGCAGCTATCAAATATCCAGCTCAACAATTAAAGGAGTCGCTTCATTAGATGTTGATAAGGAAGAGCTGACGTTACTTGACCTCCCGCCAGTAAAAAGACGTTGGATTTCTCTCGACGTTTCTGAAGGAGAATCTCGAGATTACAAAGCGTTGGAAAGTAAGAAAGTCCAGCTGTATCTAAGCTTTGCAGATGAAGGTGTTGCGGATCAATATACATTGCTTGAAACTGAACAAACAGTATTGTTTAGCACGCTAAATGCACGTGAGTTTTCTAACTTAGAAGAAAGTGAGTTTGGTTTGATGAACGTTCGTTCAGTGCGTGAGCCAACGGACGAAGAATTGAAACTATACGGCAAAGGTAAGATTGCACTACTTGCATTCAAGCCGGTGGGTAACGATGACCAAACTCTAATAAAAGGAGCGTGGGTACACTTAGCTCGATTTGATGGATGTACATCAGAGCTGTTCGAAGATGATCTCAAGCCTTTTGAAGCAATTGACTATGATGACCCAGGGTACTGCACCAACGGCAGCACGATTCGTATGACTCGGTTCTTAGTAATTGATGACTCGAAGATGGAAAAGGTAGAGTATGAGTTAGTAGCACCTGTGATTACTTACCGTCGTGGGGTTCGTGAATTTTTAGCAACGAATAAAGGTGGATTCTATGCCGACCCAAATGTCATTTACGGGAAAGGCGAATATGGTTACCCGAAATCACTTTACGAATGGTCGGTTGTTAACATGAAGTATCAACCAAATTAATCATCGTTTGATACCCATTAAAAAAGGAGTGCGGAACAGCACTCTTTTTTCGTGTAACGAACACGAGCTATTTCGTGTAGCGCATCACCCCTTCTTGCACGGCGGTCGCCACTAAGTGACCTTGCTGGTTGTATATTTCGCCTCGGACCAACCCACGAGTATTGCTCGCCGTTGGGCTCTCTATCGCATATAGAAGCCATTCATCCATCTTAAACGGACGATGGAACCAGATAGAGTGGTCAATGGTGGCCACTTGAAAGTTAGGCGTCATTAATGAGACTTCATGTGGATGCATTGCTGTCACAAGGAATCCCCAATCGGATGCGTAGGCCAGAAGGTACTGGTGAATTAGCTGATTCTCTGGCATTTCACCATTAGCACGAATCCAAAGGTACTGTTTGGGTTCTGCTTTTTTGGGCTTCAAAGGGTTGATAACCGTAACGGGGCGAGTTTCGATTGGCTTTTCCCCGCAAAATGTTTTGCGTAAGCGTTTGGGTAGAAATTCTGCAATATGGCTTGCGAGCTCACTCTCTGAGGCAAAGTTTTCTGGACCAGGGATATCTGGCATTTCTTTTTGATGATCAAACCCAGGTTGATCGCCATGGTAGGATGCGGTTAGGTAAAAAATAGGGCGTCCATTTTGAATTGCTTTTACGCGTCTAGTGCTAAAGCTACGGCCATCTCTCAGATTTTCTACGTCATAAATAATAGGTTTTTCTGGATCGCCAGGGTACAAAAAATAGCTATGGAAGGAGTGTACCGTGCGTGTTTCTTCAACGGTGTAGCGCGCAGCAGAAAGTGCTTGCCCAATTACTTGACCGCCATAAACTTGAGGCAAACCTAGGTTTTCACTTTGGCCACGAAACAAGCCTTCTTCTAATTTTTCGAGTTGTAGTAGGCTGAGCAATTCTCGTAGTGGTTTACTCATTGTGTCTCCTCACCGTTGTCTTTCATTCCAAGTTACCTCAACAGCCTCACTCTTGTGAAGTGGCATAGTTAAGAACTATTGAGTAACTTAGAAATAGTATTGTTCCAATTATGAAACAAAATCAATTGTTTGATAAATTCTAACTCAGTCAAACTATTGTCAAATAAAATGACAGGAAGCAGACAGTTTTATATTCCACACCTATAATTGCTTCGGTTTAATGCTCTTTTCGAGGAATATATGAAAAAAACACTACTACTTGTTACTTCTCTACTCTTTGGGGCTGCGTTAGTGGGTTGCCAAACTTCTCAAAATACAGAAATGGAATCTACAGAGGCGTCAATGAAGACGATTACAGGTACAGTGGCTTATCGCGAGCGGATTGCCTTGCCACCAAACGCAGTGGTTACTATTGCGTTAGAAGATGTGTCCTTGGCGGATGCGCCAGCAAAAGTGTTGGCGAAACAGACATTCGAAACAGAAGGTAAGCAAGTTCCTCTTTCTTTTGAGTTGAGTTACGACAGCAATGAAATCAAACCAAACCATCGTTACAGCGTTCGTGCTCGCATTGAGGTAGATGGAAAGCTGCGTTTTATCAGCGACACACATAACGGTGTTATTACAGATGAAGCACAAACTCACCAATTAGATATTCGTCTAGTTGGAACACGTTAATACGACGTACTGAGAACAAAAAATGGCAGCTTAAGGCTGCCATTTGTATTTTTTAAGTGAAGTTTTGCCAACTTCCGAGACTTCAATCCCTTCTGCTTCTAATTTCTTTTTTTGTCGCTCTAAGTCTCTGCCTTTTAAAGATATTTTTCCTTGGCTATTTACCACTCTAAACCAGGGGAGTTTGCTGTCTTCTGGTAGGTTACCCAGTGCTTTACCAACATGTCTCGCATAGCCCGGATAACCGGCCATTTTTGCAATTTCCCCATAGGTGGAGACTTTTCCTTTTGGAATTTGGTGAATTACAGCAAAGATTTGCGCTAAAAATTGGTCCATACTCAAAAG
>NZ_WXWS01000388.1:0-5077 GCF_009904715.1 Vibrio sp. V42_P2S4T144
CTTAGATATTCTAAGTTTTAGTGGTGACATGTGGAAACGGACATTCAACTTTACCCTGATGAATCGCTCGAAAGCTTCTTGTTGCGCTTATCGCATGAACAAGGCTACGAGCGATTTTCTCATTTCGCTGAAGATATCTGGTTCGACGCCATGGATCAGCATGAAGCGATTGCTGGTGCTTTCCCCTTGGAGCTCAGCCAAGTCAATATCTACCACGCGCAAACCACAAGTCAAATGCGGGTGAGGGTTCTAATCCACCTTGAGAACCAATTAAAACTCAATAACTTTGGTGTACTGCGCTTAGCTTTATCACATTCAAAAGCTCAATTCTCTCCGCAATACAAAGCAGTACACAGATTCGGTTCTGACTACCCTTATACTTTTCTTCGCAAACGCTTCACGCCTATTTGCCCTCTGTGTGTTGACGAAGCACCCTACATTCGCCAGCAGTGGCAACTTATCTCTCACCAAGCTTGTGAACACCATGGCTGTAAACTGGTTCATCACTGTCCTGAGTGTAAGTCGAGACTTGAATACCAAAGCACCGAGAGTATTAGTCAATGTGAATGTGGGTATGAACTCCGAAACTCGCCAGTCGAAGATGCGCCAGAGGCTGAGGTATTGGTCGCTCGATGGTTGTCAGGAAATGATTCAAAACCCTTGGGATTGTTAACAGGGGAAATGACGTTATCTGAGCGCTATGGCTTTTTACTTTGGTATATAAATCGTTATGGTGATATCGATGACCTCAGTTTTGAGTCATTCATTGAATATTGTTGCGCTTGGCCAACGGCACTGTGGCAAGACCTCGATGCCTTGAAAGAGAAGGCAGAACTTGTTCGAGTAAAAGATTGGAAGAAGGTGTTTTTCAATGAAGCCTTCGATACTCTGCTTAAAGGTTGTCGTCAGTTACCTAGTCGGCAGTTGAGTCACAATACCGTACTGACACAGGTGTTAGCTTACTTTACTCAGCTCATGGCAACAGTTCCATCAAGCGTGAAAGGAAATATCGGTGATGCACTGCTCAGCCCTCTAGAAGCTTCTACATTGCTTTCTTGTACAACAGATGAGGTATATCGGCTGTATGAGTTTGGTGAGATCAAAGCCGCGATTAGGCCGCGAATGCATACAAAGATAGCGAGTCACGAGTCGGCGTTTACTCTAAGAAGTGTCATCGAAACAAAGCTGACTCGAATGAGCTCTGAAAGTGATGGTTTAAGTGTATATCTACCTGAGTGGTAATTATGACGAAATTAAGTGACTTATTGGCAATCGAAGACGAAGCAGTAAAGCAGGTTACGCTAAAGAAGATGTTCATGCCCTATACGGAAGAAGTCTGTGTTGAAGGGGGTGAAAAAGAAGCGTTGACGATCTTGCTCAATCTCAGCTCAAACCATAAATTAGATAGGTGCTTGGATTGGTTGGATGTTGCCCGAGCTAAAAGGCATTTAAAAGCGGCTGAGAACCTAGAGGCGTCCCTTGATGAAATTAAATGGTTCCACACTCATAATCTCAAGTTTCCAGACTGTCGAGTTAAAGATCAGCGGATACTTGCACAGGCTCTTACGACAACCGAGGTATTCATTTCAAGCGGAGTATTAGAGCAGCGCTTGGGATGGGCACATGACTCTGCGGTATATCGTCACACATTGTGGTTATTGAATCCTTTTAATTGGCAATCACAGCCCGTATGCATTCTTTCACTTATACAACAAGAAAGCCCCGTTTGGGTTGAGTTGCTCAAAGAGTTTGGTTTAGGTGCTAAGTCACTTGCTCGCTTAAAACATACAATTGAAGAACAGCTCCTTGATAATCATTTTCCCGATAGTGTCAGCCCTTTCAGCAAGCAACTACGGTTTCCGTGGGGGGATGATTATGTTTCGGTGACCCCAGTGGTTAGTCATGCCATTCAGAGCGAGTTAGAAGTAAGATCGAGAAGTCGAGAAAGTAAGCTTCGTTTTGTATCTTCGTCACTGCCTAATTCTGCAAGTATCGGGAACTTGTGCGGCAGTTTAGGTGGGCATATGAAAGCTCTTAACTACCCGCTAGAAGTCAAACCCTCGAAAGGTGGGACGTTAACTGAAAGTCGCAAAAAGAGTGGTCACTACTTTGATGACTGTCAGGTAACTAACGCCAAAATTTGTCAGGTGTTAAATCACTTAATTGGATCAGAACCATCAAAAACACAGAAGCAAAGGGAGAGCGCTCGCAAGGTTAGAAGTAAGATATTGCGAAAGCAGATAGCCCTTTGGATGCTTCCTTTAATTGAGTTAAGAGATATCGTTGATGCTGACCCTAATCAACAGCAATTGGAACATGATGACACTTTAGCTCAAGCCTTTTTGGCGCTACCAGAATCGGACCTAGGCTCCTTAGCCAGTGAGTTTAATCGCCGCTTACATCTTACGTTGCAGAATAATAAGTATGCCGCCAAGTTTGCCTATCACCCTAAGCTTATGCAGCTCGTTAAAGCCCAAATTGTATGGATTCTCGAACAGCTCAGTAAACCTATTGGTAATGAAGATAAGGTAACGGGCGAGCAGTATATCTATTTGTCATCAATGAAAGTGCAAGATGCTGTCGCAATGAGCAGCCCTTACTTGTGCGGTGCTCCTTCTTTGACGGCTATTTGGGGCTTTATGCACCGTTATCAAAGAGAGTTCAATAAGCTAGTTAATAGTAATTCCCTGTTTGAATTTTCGAGTTTCTCTTTTTATGTTCGAAGCGAGAACATTCAATCGACCGCGAAGCTTACCGAGCCTAACTCGGTCGCTAAAGCTAGAACGGTTTCAAACGCGAAACGACCTACCATTCGTAGTGAACGATTGGCGGACCTAGAGATAGACTTAGTTATTAGAGTTCATAGTGAAAGCCGAATTTCAGATTTTAAGGCCGCGCTTAAAACGGCACTTCCCGTTGCTTTCGCCGGAGGGGCGTTATACCAACCACAGCTCTCGACGCAGATTGAGTGGCTAAGGACGTTTACCAGCAGGAGCGAGCTTTTCCATGTCATAAAAGGTTTGCCAGCCTACGGGCGATGGTTATGTCCAAGTGAGAACCAGCCGAGTGACTTTGATGACCTAGAGCATTTAATAACGAAAGACGCTGATAATTTGCCAGTTTCTATTGGCTACCATTTGTTAGAACGTCCGACTAAACGGTGCAACTCGATCACCGATTGTCACGCCTATGCAGAAAATGCGATAGGGTTAGCTAAGAAAGTGAACCCGATAGAAGTACGTTTTAGTGGAAGAGATCACTTTTTCAATCATGCCTTTTGGTCGATAGAATGCAGTAGCGAAACTATTCTTATAAAAAACTTTAGGGGTTAATCGTTTATGGAACTTTGCACTCAGCTGAACTACGTTCGATCACTCTCTGCTGGCAAAGCATATTTCTACTATCTATCTAAAAGTGGTGAGATGTGCCCCCTTGAAATTGATAGAACTAGGTTGCGCGCACCAAAAGGTGGTTATGCAGAAGCATATAAAGGGGGCAAGTTCGTAGAAAAGAATGTTGCTCCACAAGATTTAGCTTACTCCAATCCTCAGTTCATCGAAGAGTGTTATGTAAAACCTGGTGTTGATGATATCTACTGTGCATTCCCCCTTCGAATTCGAGCCAACTCTCTAACTCCAGATACCTGTAGTGATGATGAAGTGCGTTCTAAACTTTCGTTACTTGCTAAAACATATGAAGAGCTCAATGGGTATCAGGAACTTGCTCTTAGATACGCGAAGAACATTCTGCTTGGTACTTGGCTTTGGAGAAACAGAGAGTGTCGAAGATTGTCGATAGAAGTGACCACCAGTGATTCACAAACCTTGATTGTAGAAAACGCAACAAGGCTTTCTTGGTATGGTCATTGGGATGAAGCTTCAGCAGAATGCCTAGAAAAACTTACAGCTTATCTGATGCGAGCCCTATCTGACCCGACCGAATATTTCTACATGGATGTCAAAGCTAAAATTGGAGTTGGTTGGGGGGATGAGGTTTACCCAAGCCAAGAGTTCTTGGATGATCGAGAAGATGGTGCTCCTACTAAGCAGTTAGCTACCGTAGAATTATTGAACGGAAAAGAAACTGCTGCTTTTCATGGTCAGAAAATTGGTGCAGCATTGCAATCGATTGACGATTGGTGGCATGAAGAAGCAGATAAGCCATTAAGAGTGAATGAGTATGGAGCTGACCGAGAGTACGTTATAGCAAGGCGACATGTTTCCTATGGAAATGACTTTTACCAGTTAGTCAGAAATACAGAGAATTGGATTGAGACAATGACAGCTTCTCAGAGCATCCCAAATGACGTGCACTTTATTATGTCGGTCTTGATCAAGGGTGGGCTCTTCAATTGTTCCAAAGCGAAGTAAGGATGACTATGACGAAGCGTTACTACTTCTGTATACGTTATACCCCTGTTCAAGCCGACTATGAGCTGTTAGCAGGGCGTTGTATATCTCAAATGCACCTGTTTATGGTCAATAACCGACAAGCCATGAATAAAATAGGCGTGAGCTTCCCCGGCTGGAGTGATGTTACGGTTGGTCAAACCATAGCCTTTGTTGCCGACGATAAAGAGATGATAATAGGACTCTCTTTTCAGCCCTATTATTCTTTGATGGTAAATGAAGGTTTATTTGAGGTCTCCAGTGTATGTGAGGTTCCAGACAATGCTTTAGAGGTGAGGTTTACCCGTAACCAAACGATTGGGAAAAGCTTTCTGGGTTCCAAGAAACGTCGAATCAAACGTAGCATGGCGAGAGCCGAACTACTTGATGCTGGAACATCATTACCAGTCACTAATGAAGAGCGTGTCGTCGATAGCTTCCATCGAATACCAATCTCCAGCGGTTCATCTGGAGAAGATTATATTTTGTTTGTGCAAAAGGAGTTTGTCTGTGAGCGCGGTGCAGCAAACTTTAATAGCTATGGTTTAGCCACTAATCAAGAAAGAAAAGGCACGGTACCTGAGTTACATTTTTGACCCTTTTTCTAAAGCTGTTTTTTAGAGAAATAAAAACAAGCACTTACAAAAGTACGAAGAAAAAGGGTATTTTGATGAATTGTGACTTTAAGC
>NZ_WXWS01000320.1:0-5056 GCF_009904715.1 Vibrio sp. V42_P2S4T144
GTATGCGGCGGCCTTGGCATTGCGTTGCTCACACCTTAACAGGGCGTTATGTGAATGGCGAAAAATCACAGAATCTAATCTCTAACTTCTTGCTACAACTCATATTTACAGCAGCTCCAATTCGGTAAAATGCTCGAATATATTAGTCGTAGCCTGGTGAGTTATGATCGCAGTAAATTTTGAAGTACAGGTAGCAGAGGGTAAAACTTCTGAATATCTAGATATTGCAAGTGAACTAAAACCGCTGCTATCAGATATTGATGGTTTTATCTCAATCGAACGTTTCCAAAGTTTAACAAATGACAGCAAGGTTCTATCTTTGTCATTTTGGCGAGACGAAGAAGCAATTCAAGAGTGGCGCAATCTAGAATCTCATCGATTTGCTCAATTAAAAGGTCGTGGTGGCGTTTTTGAAAGCTACAGACTCAGAGTTGCGGGTGTCATCAGAGACTATGGCATGGACATACGTTCAGAAGCCCCAAAAGATAGCATCGACGCACACGGCTAAAATTCACATAACAAACCGTTCAAGAGGGATTCGCAACGCGTGGCATTTTCACTATGCGTTGGTTTTAGTGATTAAGGTGGTATGCGGCGACTTCGGTATTGCGTTGCTCACCCCTTAACAGGGCGTTATGCCGATAAGAGGAAATATGGATAGTAAATGGGAGTGCTTTGGGTGCGGGCATAGCAATGAACACTCATCATTAAAGTGTGAAAAGTGCGGGTCTTTAGGCAAAGAGCTTGCAAACAAGCAGATGGCAAACCACCTGTTAGGGAATGACAAAGTGAAATCGAAGTTTGAATACTGCTGTGATAAATGTGGTTCAGAGTCATATGAGGTTGGTGAGTTAAGAGCCAGTGGTGGATTTTGGAGTACATTTTTCAATTACAACAAACACCGTTTTTATTTCTTGTCATGCAGTAGCTGCGGTCACACTGAGTTTTACAAACGAGGTCTAGGTACTGGACAAAAAATACTAGATTTTCTAGGTGGTTAGCATAGGCATAACAAACTGTTTAAGAGTGATTCGCAACGCGTGGCATTTTTATTATGCGTTGGTTTTAGTTGTTAAGGTGGTATGCGGCGGCTTCGGTATTGCGTTGCTCACACCTTAACAGGGCGTTATGTGCTTTAGGAGAAAACGATGAATAAGTGTCTAATCATCATATTAGCTAGTCTTTCATTTGGTGCTCTTGCTGAAGAAGAGTCCATTGACTGTAATAATGCGATGACCACAATCGAGATAAACCAATGTACTGCTATTGAACTAGAGTCAGCACAAGTTAAATTAGACAAATATCTAAACACTAGCTTTGAGCACAACTCTCATGACCCAGAACTGATCGCAGCAATTAAGCTTGCTCAACAGAATTGGCAAGCATATATGTCCTCTCACTGTGATTCGGTTTATACGCAATGGCGTGATGGAACTATTCGTGGAGTTATGGCGATATCGTGCAAAACTAAGTTAACTAAGCAAAGAACGCACGAGTTATGGGAAAACTTTTTAACTTATATGGACAGTACACCACCAGTTTTACCGGAGCCAAGTGTAGAGTAGGTTTCAACCACGCACATAACAAGCTGTTCAAGAGTGATTCGCAACGCGTGGCATTTTTGCTATGCGTTGAATTTAGTGATTAAGGTGGTATGCGGGGGCTTCGGTATTGCGTTGCTCACACCTTAACAGGGCGTTATGTGACAAGTTTAGGGGCGTCAGTTGTGAGAAAAAATGTTAAGGATATGTCTTCAGAAGAGCTTTCTGACTGGCATGGCAAATCAATGCAGAACTCTCCAGTTAGAAATGAAATGGAAGGTGAGTTTAGGCGAAGAGAGCTGTATTGGATAAGGGCTGCCGCAATCTCTGCAATCATTTCTCTGTTTGTTATGGGCATTTCCGCAATAGTAAGCACATATATCGACTATATTGGTTACTCTATTCAGTGTTCATAATAAGGATGAATTGATGAATAACAAAGCATATCAACTTGCTCAGTCGGCTATGGTTGAACTAAAAACAGCTATTTATATAGCTCTGGAAACAGCGGGTGAAAAAGGTTTGGCAAATGCTGAACTAGGTCGTTCACTTGGTATTTATGGTGGTCATGTTGGGCATGAAGGGCATATTCCTAGAACGTTGTTGGGTATTATGGAAATCGAGGGTGTCGTTTATCAAGAGCCAGAGTCTAAACGCTGGTTCTTGAAGAGTCATGGATAAGTCACATAACAAAGCATTTAAGAGTGATTCGCAACGCTTGGCAGTTTCGCTTCGCTCAAGTATAGCCAAGCGCCGCTCACACCTTAATGCGGCGTTATACAAACGGAGAAAGTTGTGAGTCAGGATGAATTAAATATTGAACATTTACCACTTCAAAATGAGCTAGTTAAGTCCGCCAGTGTATCATTTTCCTCTGAGGACAATGTATTAGCAGCGGTGCTGTTGGGTTCACTTGCTGCCGGCAAAGGCGATCGAATATCTGATGCTGACATTCTCATTTTTACCCAAAATGGGTTCCACAAAATCGCGGATTTATGCTTCTCCAATTTCGAAGCTGGCAAAGAAGTCTTCTACTGCCTTGAAGGTTTTCATAATGAAAATGCGTTCTTTAAAAAGTATATTTTCAACGATTTGACCAGCGCGGAGATTCACTGTTTAGACGTAAATGAGCCTTTCAATATATCTAAACCGTTTAAAGTTCTATTCGATAAATCGGGTATCGTAGAGTCGCGTCTAACCGATGAACCAGCCCCAAAGCACGAAGGCTTTCCAGCTTATACGAATGGCGACAAAGGATTAATATGGGAGCTTTTCGACTGTATAAAATGGTTAAGCCGTGACAATAATGAATTGGCTAAAGCTCACCTTAAAAAGCTATCTGGCAAGCTGTAACTGTTTGTATAACAAGGCGTTCAAGAGGGACAGTCAACGCGTGGCGAATTTGGTTTAAATCTTGGCATTTGTGTTTACGGTGGTAAATTGAAGTTTGGTGGTAGCGCGTTGCTGCCCCTTAACGCGGCGTTAGCCGTCATGGAGCTTGCTATACTCAAAGTGATAGAATAGTATCACTTTAGTATTCCTTTGGAGCAGCTCTCATGAAAGTAGAACTAGTTACATCACTCAAACGTCAAGCAACTAAGATCCTCGCGGATCTCCACGATACCAAAGAGCCAGTGTTAATTACTGAGCATGGTAAGCCATCCGCTTATCTCGTTGATGTTGATGACTACGAGTTTATGCAAAATCGTTTAGCTATTCTTGAGGGTATTGCACGAGGTGAGCGTGCGCTAGCTGACGGTAAAGTGATAAGCCATGATGAAGCCAAGGACAAAATGTCAAAATGGCTGAAATAATCTGGACTGAACCAGCGTTATCTGACCTCAACGATATCGCTGAATACATCGCACTTGAAAATATCGTAGCTGCAAAGCAGTTAGTGCAAACGATCTTCTCCAAAGTCGAACGCCTACAAACTTTCCCAGAGTCAGGTCGTATTCCACCCGAGCTAGAACATCTAAGTTATCGTGAAGTTGTCGTTAATCCATGTCGTGTTTTCTATAAACAAGACGGTGACAAAGTGTTTATTCTGTTTGTTATTCGTGCAGAGAGAGATTTGCGTAAGTTCCTGTTGAGTAAGCAGTAACCTTTGGGAATGAGCGGCTAACAAACTGTTTAAGAGTGATTCGCAACGCGTGGCATTTTTACTATGCGTTGGTTTTAGTGTTTAAGGTGGTATGCGGCGGCTTCGGCATTGCGTTGTTCACACCTTAACAGGGCGTTATGTAGCAGAGTACCCCACGTTTAGTAGACACTTTACTAAGTTAGATCTAGGGTCTAATGGAGAGGTGATTTATGGCTAAACATCGTAATCCAGCGTACACCGAAGAGTTCCGCAAAGAAGCAGTTCGCCTGGCCAGTCTTCCTGGCCGAACAGCAGTCTCCGTTGCCAAAGAGCTGGGTATCAGTGCCCAGCAAATCCGGAACTGGAAGCGTCAGTTCACTCGCCTATCTGATAAACAGTTTAACACCTTAGACGGTGTCGATTATTCGAAGAAAGAGTCCGAAGAACTTCGGTCGCTAAGGCGCGAGAACAAGCGACTCAAAGATGAAATGGAATTCCTAAAAAAGGTCTCGGCGTACTTCGCGAAGCAGCAAGAGTGAAGTACGAATTTATTGAAAGCTATGCTGGTGAGTACTCGATTAGCTTAATGTGTCGTACTTTAGAGGTGAGTCGAGGCGGTTACTACAAGTGGTGTCATCATACGTCGAGTGAGCGTTCAAAGCGGCGAGAGCGCTTTGGACAGCTAGTCATGTGTACCTTTGCCCAATATCGGGCACGCTACGGTTCTGTGCGAATAGCCGAAGAGCTAAACGAAGCAGGCCATGCCTGCTGCGTGAACTATGTGGCTGATATTATGAAGGAAAAAGGTATCAGGGCACGTAATGGCAAAGGGTTTAAATACAGCAAGGATGTAGCTGCGATGACGAATGTTGCCGACAATTTACTGCGTAGAGACTTTGAGTCCGAGACACCAAATCAGAAGTGGGTTACGGACATTACGTATATCTGGGTGAAGAGCCGTTGGCTCTTCTTAGCGACAGTGATGGACTTGCATTCGAGGCGTATTGTGGGTTGGTCGCTAGGGACAACGATGACCGTCGAGCTCATCACCAATGCCCTAAAAATGGCGTTTGAGTCACGTAAGCCGCCTAAGGGCGTCATTATCCACTCGGACCGTGGTGTACAATACAGAGCATATAAATATCAAGACTTCATGCGCAAGCATGGAGGTGTACCGAGCATGAGTCGGCAGGGTAACTGCTGGGATAATGCGGTGATGGAGTCGTTCTACAGTCGACTGAAAGTCGAACTGATATACGCAGAAGACTATCAAACTGTCGAAGAAGCCCGAATGGGCATCTTCGAATACATCGAGGTATTTTACAATCGCAGAAGAAGACACTCAGCGTTGGGGCATGTCAGCCCAGTTGAGTACGAAAGTATGTAGTTATGTACTGTCTACTTTTTGTGGGGTACACCAACAACATTGGCA
>NZ_WXWS01000142.1:0-5049 GCF_009904715.1 Vibrio sp. V42_P2S4T144
CTGTTGATTTCAGGAATGCTGTTGGGGACCTCTGCTTATGCTGAAGACAAATTGACGGTCGTATCTTGGGGTGGTGCATTCACCAAGAGCCAAGTGGAGGCATATCACAAGCCTTTCATTAAAAAAACAGGTGTCGAGATCGTATCCGAGGATTTCAGCGGCGGATTAGCCGAAATTAAAGCGCAGGTGGAAGCGAACAACGTGCGCTGGGATTTGGTTTCTCTCGACAAGCCAGACATTGTTCGTGGTTGCGCCGAAGGGTTACTAGAACCAGTGAACCCAAGTATTTTGCCTCCGGGCGCAGATGGAACACCAGCACAAGAGGATTTTATTGATGGTGCGATTCACGAGTGCGCAATCAATACCATCGTAGTGTCCACTGTATTAGCGGTGAACGAAGACGCGTTTAAAGGTAAGGCTTTGCCTAGCAAGTTGACCGATCTCTTTGACCTAAAAACTTTTCCAGGTCGACGTGCATTGCAAAAACAGCCTCAGGGTAATCTTGAGTGGGCACTATTGGCTGATGGTGTAAAGCCAGAAGAGGTCTACAGCCTGCTCGAAACCGAAGCGGGGCGTGAGCGTGCTTTTGCTAAGTTGGATACGATCAAATCAGAAGTGCTGTGGTGGACAACAGGTGCCCAGCCACCTCAAATGCTTGCAGACAAAGAAGTGGTGATCGCCTCGGCGTTTAACGGCCGAATCCACAATGCCCGTAAGGATGAAGGTCAACCATTTCGGATTATATGGGACCGTCAAATGGGTTACATGAATGGATGGGCGATACCTAAAGGGAGTGAGAACACAAAGCTTGCATTGGACTTCATTGCTTTTTCTTCAGGAACAAAACCATTAGCTGATCAAGCTAAGTACGTTGCCTATGGGCCTACGCGTAAGTCGTCTTCGGCGGAGGTGAACCCAGACATTTTAGCGAACCTTCCTACCGCACCTCAAAACTTCCAAACCGCCTTCCTGATTAACGATGAATGGTGGTCAGACTACGCAGATGAACTCAATGAAGAGTTCAACACCTGGCTGCTTAACTAGGCGTTAATTTTTGTATGGGGCCGAGTTTTCATCCATAAGCGAGGTTCCGTACTTTTCCTCAACTGTATTTATGTTTTCGGAGAAATAATGAAAGTCATCGAAGCACAGCAAGTCGCGCAATGTTTAACAATGAAGTCTCTTATTGAAACGATGCGTGAAATGTACTCGCGGCCAGCAACAATACCTCAACGCCGAGTCATGCCCTTAGAAGAGGGAGAATACGAGGCGTTTGCGCTACTTCCAGCTTGGAACCAGGAGTTGATTGCGGTGAAAGCCTTTACGTATTTCCCGCATAATCCCGAGCAAGGCAAAGATACGCTTGCATCTAAGCTGCTTGTTTTCAGACGAAACGATGGTGAGCCGCTCGCACTCGTGGACGGTAAAGTTTTAACGTTTTGGCGCACCGCCGCAGCTTCTGCGTTGGCAGCGGACTATTTGGCGCGTCCCGATGCTGATCGTCTGTTGATCTTCGGAACGGGCAATCTTGCGCCTTATTTTGCGTGGGCATACGCTGCGGTTCGCCCACTTAAGCAGGTTTATATTTGGGGGCGTAACTCAGACAAAGCCGAGGCGACGGTAGATGCCATTGTGTCATCTTCAGAGTATCAGTCGCTTCCTGATGAGCGTCGGTTCCGTGTTTCAGTCGTAGAAAATGTGGACCACGTTATCAAACACGTTGACATCATCAGCTGTATTACCGCATCAGCAGAGCCTTTGTTTAATGGCGCAGACGTGCAGCCGGGCACCCATATTGATTTGGTCGGTAATCATGACTTGGATAAGCGTGAATGCGACTCCGAAGCAGTGCAACGAGCACAGGTGTATGTTGATAGCCGTATTAATGTATTAGCCGAAGCGGGCGATCTTCTCATTCCAATTCAAGAGGGCGTGTTCACGTCAGACGATATCAAAGGGGAATTACCGCAGCTTTGCGCCCAACAAATCTCAGGACGTCAAAACGATGAGGTCATTACTTTATACAAATCAGTTGGCAGTGCTTTGGCTGATTTGGCCGCTGTAAAGGCGGTGTTGTTAGAGAATGGCATAGATAGCCATGCCTGAGCATTTTTGCTCGTTCATTTAAATTGCATACAATATACATATAAGGAAAGTAGTTCATGAAAATTGATTGGAAAGGTGTTTATCCGGCGGTCAGTACGCAATTTCGTCAAGATCAGTCAATCGACTTAGACGCAACGCAAACTGTTATAGATAACCAAATTAAAGATGGTGTGAATGGCATTATCTGCTTGGGCACTGTCGGTGAGAACTGTGCGTTGTACCCGGAGGAGAAACGCCAGGTCTTGCAAGCGGCAAAAGAAGTCGTAAATGGCCGTGTGCCTTTGATTGCTGGTACAGCAGAGTCTATTACCACAGCAGCTGTTGATTACATGCAGGATGCGTACAAAATTGGTATCGATGGTTGTATGGTGATGCCTGCCATGGTTTACCGCACGTCTGAGAGCGAAACGTTCGAATATTACCGCACGCTAGCAAAAGCAACGCCAGAAATGCCAATCATGATTTATAACAACCCGGTTGCTTATGGTGTCGATGTAAACCTCGATATCATGGTGAAACTGGCTGAGTTTGAAAGCATTGTAGCTATTAAAGAGTCGACCACTGATACTCGTCGTATCACCGAGCTTTACAATAAATTTGATGACCGCTTTACCGTGTTCAGTGGTGTTGATGACATCGCTCTTGAATCATTGATGCTAGGTGCGACCGGCTGGATTTCTGGTTTAACCAACGCATTCCCAGAAGAGTCCGTTGCGATTTATAAACTGGCAAGCCAAGGTCGTTATGCTGAAGCGTTAGAGATCTACCGTTGGTTCTTACCCCTACTGCGTTTAGACACCATTCCTACGCTGGTTCAGTGCATAAAATTGGCCGAGCAAGTCTGCGGACGTGGCTCTGAACAAGTTCGTGCGCCACGCCAACTCTTACAAGGTGAAGAGCGTCAACAAGTCATTCAAATGGTTGAACATGCGTTAGAAACCCGCTTAGACCTATCCAAATACAATCTGTAATTGTGCTGTTTAGTAGAGCGTTAACTGACGCTCTACTCATTCGTAATATTCAAAAAATGAGAAGAGGGAAGTCATGAGCACGGAAAACAAGGACTATGTCAGCTTTCAACACGTTAAGAAAACCTACGATGGCACGAATTTGGTGGTGAAAGACTTCAACTTAGATATTGCTCCTGGAGAGTTTGTTACTATGTTGGGGCCGTCAGGATCGGGCAAGACCACTTGCTTGATGATGCTAGCAGGTTTTGAAACTGCGACCGGTGGAGACATTTATATTGATGGCGTTCCTGTCAATCATCTCGCGCCGCACAAGCGCGATATTGGTATGGTGTTTCAAAACTATGCGTTGTTTCCACATATGACCATTGCTGAGAATCTTGCGTTTCCTTTAAAGGTGCGAAAACTCGACAGTGACACGATTCAAAGCAAAGTTCAGAGTGTATTAGAAATGGTCGAGCTTGAGCATGTTGCGACTCGATACCCAAAGCAGTTATCAGGTGGTCAACAACAGCGTGTCGCGTTAGCGCGAGCATTAGTGTTTGAGCCTAAACTAGTTTTGATGGATGAACCACTAGGCGCGTTAGATAAGCAGCTGCGTGAGCAAATGCAGATGGAAATTAAACATTTGCATGAAAAGCTTGGTATCACCATTTTGTATGTGACGCACGATCAAGACGAAGCTCTCACTATGTCCGACCGTATTGCGGTTTTTAATCACGGCGAAGTGCAACAACTCGCGACACCAACCGAGCTTTATGAATCTCCGAGTAATACGTTTGTTGCACAATTTATCGGAGAAAACAACCAACTCTCAGGTTTAGTCAAAGAGTGGAACGGAAAGTATTGCCAAGTGCTCGTTGGGAAAGAGTCATTTACTGCGAAACCTGTCAGAGTCTCTGAGCAAGGGCAGAGAACAACACTTTCCATTCGACCAGAAAAGATTGTTATTCAACCAGAGAAAGCGTCTTGCGAGAACCAAGTCTCAGGCGTCCTACGAGAATTGATTTATCACGGTGATCATTATCGTCTGGTCGTCGAAGTAGAGAGCGTTGGTCACTTCATCGTTAAAGTACCTAACGATAATCGTAAACACTTGCAGTTAACGCCTGGCGCAATTTGTCGTATTGGTTGGCAAAGTGACGATTGCCATGCTCTTGATGGGACACAAACTCAAAGTAGCGAGGTAGCAGCATGAGTCGAGAGCTAACCGCATTAGATTCTGTATTGGAGATCGAACGCCAAGTTCATGAGCAAGAAACCAATCTGAAAGCGCAGTTGCAAAAGGCGGAGCGCCGAAAAAAGCTTCGCTCCATTATGCTCACAACGCCATTGGTGTGTTTTATTCTGCTTACGTTTGCTTTTCCTATCCTCGACATGCTTTATCGAAGCGTGGATAACCGAGAAATATCCCTTTCACTACCACAAACTATTCAAGCCTTAGAAAGTTGGGATTATCAAGGTCAGCCTCATCAAGAAGTCATTGAGGCATTCTCTGTTGAAGTACTTGCGCTTTATCAAAGCAAAGAGCTACCGAAAATAGCCAACCGGATGAATATTGAAGAGTCTGGTATGCGCAGTTTACTCATGAAAACCGGCAGAAAGTTGTCTCGTTTGACGTCGCTGCCGATCTCGGTGACACAGCTAGCTAAGCTGGATAAGCGTTGGGCTAATCCTAAATATTGGGCGGCGTTTAAGAATCTTAGTGGCGCATTAACATTCAGTCACTATCTTGCAGCGCTAGACTTGCAAGTGAATGAGTTTGGAGACATTGAGCCCCAACCAGAAAAACGCCAAATATACGTCGACCTTTTCTTTAAAACTTTTTGGATGTCTATTTCAATCACCTTAATTTGTTTGGTGATGGCGTACCCCGTTGCTTACCTGCTTGCCAATTTACCTGATAAGCGCGCGAACTTACTTTTAATTATTGTGCTGCTGCCATTTTGGACATCATTGTTAGTCAGAACCACGT
>NZ_WXWS01000160.1:0-5028 GCF_009904715.1 Vibrio sp. V42_P2S4T144
CCCTAGAGAACCAAGCAGCCGAAATATGCGATGTTATCATGATTGCTTTTCGAGACCGACGTCCCGACTTTGGCTAATGAGTACAACCCCAACTATGCATCAGACAAAAACATGTATAATTTTTTATACAAGTTATTCAATAACAAGAGTCCCACATGAACATTCATTCGCTTTGCGCTGCGCTATTACTCAGCATCGTCTCATCAGCTACAGCAGCTGAAAACATTCGTATTCAATATTCTCCCATAGAGACAACTCATGAAAAAATCGCCCAACAATCGATTCAAAGCAGCGATTTAAACACCATCTTTGTTGAGCTGTCTCAGGCCTACTTTCCATTTGATAAAGCTCTCACGCTGGTTTACGGCGGAGAAGATGGTCCAATGTATGATCCTGATACACACACAATATACGTTCCTTACACTTTTTATTTGGAGTCGCTCAATTACTTCTCCAATAATCAGTATGAAGAACGCTTCGGAAAATCCCCAAAAACAGGGGCGCTAGATACGTTATTGCACACTTTACTTCATGAAGCTGGACATGCTTACATCGAAGATCAAAGCATCCCTGTTCTCGGAAAAGAAGAAGATGCGGTCGATAATTTTGCCACTATTTTAATGATTGACTTCCTAGAAGATGGCGCAGATATGGCCATTAGCGCCGCCGACATGTTCGCATTCGAATCCGACGACAGACCGGACTACTACGATTTTGGCGAGTACATTGACGAACACAGCTTTGATTTGCAGCGTTACTTTTCAACGTTATGTTTGGTGTACGGTAGTGATCCGGAGCAATACAAAGCCTTACTCGATGAAGTAGAAAAAGACTACCTGCGTGATCGCAAAGAGTTCTGCCAATTCAATTACGGCAACATTCGCGACAATTGGCTGCATTACTTGCAAAACAATGAACCAAAAGAAAATTCGCCACGTAAAAGCGATTAGAAAATCTCAAACAAGAAAACCGCAATGACAAAACTCACCATATTTTATGACGGAACCTGCCCGCTTTGTGCCAAAGAGATGAAGGCGCTAAAACAACGCGATTCCAAGCAGCACATCAAAACCGTCGATATCTATAGTGATGCATTCGCAGATTATCCGCAGATCGATCCTGAACAAGCCAACACCATTTTGCACGCCCTCAACGAAAAGGGGGAACTTCTGCTTGGGTTGGACGTGACTCATCGTGCGTGGCAATTAGTTGGTCGCGGTTGGCTCTACGCTCCACTGCGTTGGCGCCTCGTTAAACCTGTTGCTGACTGGCTTTACCTCAAATTCGCAAAGAATAGGTATCGCGTCTCATATTGGTTAACAGGGACTTCTCGTTGCAATAGTGGGTCGTGTTCACGTTAATTGTGATCCCGCTTAAAAATGCTACGACCTTCGTCTAGATTTACAAATTTCCAGTACTTCTGATTGATTAACTCGGTTAATCTCTAAGCATTACAACAATAAGTATTAACACTTTTATCAGGCAAGCTTATTCAGCTTGTCACTTGTAACGCTGCGCCGAGAGAAGGACGTCTCTATGAATCTGACGATCAGAAAACGACTATATATCCTTTCAATAATTCCAATTCTAACTATGGCAATAGGCATGATGTGGTTCACCTACGTACAAACCACGGCCTACAACGAGCACGAGATTGAGCAAACTCGAAGTCAAATGATGGAGATGAAAAAAGCCGAGCTCAAAAACTACGTCCAAATGGCGCGCTCCGCCGTCGAGCCACTACTCGCTCAAAATGCCCCACTTGAAGAAGCACTGCCTATCTTGAAACAGTTGGAGTTCGGTCAATCCGGCTACATCTTCGGTTACGATTCAAAAGGCGTGCGTGTCGTGGTGGGTAAAAACACCAAAGGCATCGGAGAGAACTTCTATAACTTGCAGGACAAGAAGGGCAATTACCTGATTCAGGATTTGATCAAAAATTCCAAAACTGGTGAGTTCACGACTTATTACTTCCCGAAACTCGGTCAGAACGAAGCGCTACCGAAATTAAGCTACTCGGTCTTTATTCCTGAATGGGATTTGATGTTGGGTACGGGCTTCTACACTGACGATATCGACGCCATTGTGGCAAACATGGAAGAAGCCGCGCATCAGGCCCTCAACACCACACTGACAGCAATTGCTCTATTCTGTGTCTCGATTGCAGCCATCGTTGCAGTCTTCGCGGTGTTTGTTAACCGCAGTATCATGAAGCCTATTGAGCAGTTTGATGCCTCGATTCACTCTTTCGCGCAAGGCGATGCAGACTTAACCGCACGCATGGAAGAATCGAGCGTGCCGGAGTTCACCCAGCTTAGCCGTAACTTCAATATCTTCGTTGAAAGCCTGCAAGGCATCATCAAGAGTGTTAGCCACGTAGGGCAAGAAGTGGTTTCTGAAACCAACGACATGTCACAGCGAGCATCGCAAGTGGACGAATTGGCTTCAGGTCAACGTGAAGAGACCGAACAAGTCGCAGCGGCAATGACCGAGATGACAGCAACGGCGCACGAGATTTCAAACAACGCTAACCAAGCAGCGCAATCAGCCAGAGACGCCGATGAAAACTCACAACAAGCAAAACACATTGTTGATTCAGCAGCGAACTCTGTCGAAGCGCTCGCGCTAGAAGTGTCAGAAGCCAGCACGGTGATTTCTCGTTTAGAGAGCGACGTAAAAAACATTTCTTCTTCTCTAGAAGTGATTCAGGATATCGCCGAGCAAACCAACCTATTGGCACTGAACGCAGCCATTGAAGCAGCCCGTGCTGGTGAACAAGGTCGCGGCTTCGCAGTCGTTGCCGATGAGGTTCGTAAACTGGCGAGTCGCACTCAAGACAGCACAGGCGAAATTCACCAAATGATCGAGCAGTTGAAGTCTGGCTCGGATGCGGCAGTGAAAGCCATGGGTTCAAGCCAAGCTCGTGGTGAAGCAACAGTGGAAGAAGCACGGGCAGCCTCTGCCGCACTGCAAGAAATCCAAGCCGCGATTGCTAACATCATGGACATGAACACGCTGATCGCAACGGCAACCGAAGAACAAAGCCAAGTTGGGCAAGAGATTTCACAACGCATCGAAGTCATCTCTCAACAAAGCAGCCAATCGGCGCACCTTGCGAATCAAAACCGCGCAGGCAGTGGCAACCTCAACCACAAAGCTAACGAGCTGTACGACTTGGTCGGTCGCTTTACGGTCTAGAGCTTTCCTCAAACACTCAACATGCAAACAGCGACGCCAAAACGTCGCTGTTTTTATTTCTGCTATCATAATGCGACTTAGCTATAATGCCGCCAACTTAGCACCCACAAGGGCAAACAAGATGATTATTATGACCACCAATTTCGGTGACATCGAGATTGAACTGAACCTAGAACGAGCGCCAGTTAGCTCAAAGAACTTCAAAAAATACTGTGAAGATGGCTTCTACAACGGCACCATTTTCCACCGCGTTATCGACGGCTTTATGATTCAAGGTGGCGGTCATACCGAAGACATGGCAGAAAAGCCAACACGCGGACCAATCGCGAACGAAGCAAACCGTGGTCTAAAGAACCTTGTTGGCACTATCGCAATGGCACGAACCGATGCTCCGCACTCTGCAACGGCACAGTTCTTCATTAACTTGGAAGACAATGATTTCCTAGACCACACCGCAACCACCAACCTAGGCTGGGGCTATGCCGTGTTTGGTAAAGTGACCGCGGGTATGGATGTCGTAAATCGCATCGCGAAAGTAAAAACGACCTCTAAGCTTGGTCACGATGATGTGCCATGCGATCCAATCATTATCGAGAAAGTGACGATCAGCGAATAAACCCATTCGCCTCTGCAGAGAAATCGTCGCTATAAAACGAAGAAAGCGCCTAACGTCTGATGACTTAGGCGCTTTTTGTTTTTATGACTCAGCCGATTAGTTGGGCTTATAACGAAGTTATTGATAGAAAAGCTCAGCTTTGGCTCCAACCAAATCCAGTTCAGAGCCTTGAAAATCAGCCAGATATTCAGCAACAAGGTTGTACCCAACCCAATACCCCATGTATTTCGGCCAGCGGCTTTCATCGCTGCCAAGAAAGTAAGCGTCGAAGTTGTAATCTAAGCTGGTCAACTTGCCTTTCATCTCAGCGTAGAAAGGGCGCCAATCTTGATCTTTGATTTGCTCAAACAAGCTCGGAGTGACGCCGCCATTCACCTTACGTTCGAAGTGACAAGCTAACCCTTCCATAATTAGTACATCACCAAGTGCAACGCCACTTTCTCCCGCTCGCATACGGAACAGGTGATGCAACTCATGCGCTAACACTGCAGCTAGTTCTTTCTCAATAACGTTTTTAATATCAGTACGTTGAGTATCAAGTAGAATCTCTACACGATAGGCACTTAAGCAATAGCCACCAATCCCCGTCTGCGGTACGTCATTGCGATCAAACGGGCTAATGGTGAGGTCAATGTTACTCAAATCAAAGTAACTAGAAAGTTGTGAGCTCAGGTCATCAAGTTTCTGATGTAAATACTCAGCGAGTGGAGACAACTCTCCCGTTGCATTTAAGAGGGTTACGCGATAACTCATTTATCTTCCTTGATAATGTGGGTTAAGAGCAGCGAGTTTACAGTGTAAAGAGTGAGCAGTTCTAGCGATTACATTCCTTTGAATAAACTTTGAGATGCACGGCTCACAGGGAGCTTGTTTTCTCCAACGTGAACAAACATTCTGCCAGCAAAGTCTTTGTTTACTTTGTTAATTTTGCACACTTGCACCACGCTTGAACGGTGCACTTGCCAGAACTGCTCTGGGTTAAGCTGCCCTATCAACTCTTTCAACGATGTACGAATCAAATACTCCTGCACTTTGCCTTGTCCTTGTTGGGCATACACAGAAACGTATTTTTCTTCCGCTTTGAAATACAACACATCAGACGTGGCGATCAGATGAATGTCTTCCCCTTGCGTCGCTTTGATCCACTGAAGATATTGCGGAGTTTGTGGAGCGGATAATTGTTGTAACTGTTCTAACAGGCTGCTCATCTGCAC
>NZ_WXWS01000061.1:0-5023 GCF_009904715.1 Vibrio sp. V42_P2S4T144
CCCATTGACTGCGCTGCTTCCACCAAGCCTGTCGGTACTTCTAATAAAGCACCTTCAATAAGACGAGCGACAAAAGGAATGGCGCCAATAGTCAGTGGGACGATTGCTGCGGTTGTACCGATAAAGGTTCCAACTAGCATTTTTGTCACTGGAATAATCGCAACCATCAGTACGAGGAATGGCACAGAACGACCAATGTTAACGATAGCGCCTAAGCCGCTATTTAGTTTGGTGTTTTCAAGTAGGCCGCCTTTCTTAGTAATATGGAGGATTACGCCTAATGGAATACCCACAGCAAAGCCGACTAATCCGGCAACCGCAACCATGTAAAGCGTTTCCCACGTTGCACCTAAAAGTAGTTTGCTGTTTAAGCTCAGCCATTCAGAAATCGTATTAAAGGACATAACCAAGTACCTCTACTTTTACGTTGTGCTTACGAAGGTATTCAAGAGCTGCGTTGTCATCTTCTTCGTTACCAAATAGCTCTGCGACCATCATGCCGAATTTCACGCCACCAGCGTAATCAAGGTCGGAACTCAAAATACTCACATCAATATTGTATTTACGAGAAATTTGCGACATTAACGGTGCATCGACGGTTGCGCCAGTAAACTCTAAGCGAACCAACGGGTAGCTGCCATCAACACGCTCTGCTTGCAGACGAGCTTGGTAATCTTCAGGAATGGAAAGATCCAGCGTTGAGCGAATGAATTGGTGCGCTAGCTCTGTCTTAGGGTGCGCAAAAATATCGCCAACGGTGCCTTTTTCCACCAGCTCACCACCACCGATGATTGCTACTTCGTGACAGATACTTTTTACGACTTCCATTTCGTGAGTGATAAGTAAAATCGTGATGTTGAGTTTGCGGTTGATCTCTTTCAATAACTCAAGGATAGATTGAGTTGTTGCTGGATCTAGTGCGCTAGTGGCCTCATCACAAAGCAGCACGCTAGGATCGGATGCCAATGCACGAGCAATTGCCACACGCTGTTTTTGTCCGCCACTTAAGTTAGATGGGTAGCTCTCGTGTTTGTCGGCTAAGCCTACAAGCTTTAGCAACTCAGTTACTTTTGTTGTGATTTGCGATTTGTCTTTACCTGCTAGTTCTAGGGGTAATGCCACATTATCAAACACAGTACGAGACGAAAGCAGGTTAAAGTGCTGGAAGATCATGCCAATGTTACGGCGTGTTTCGACTAGTTGTTTTTTACTGAGTTTGGTTAGATCCACACCATCAACGATGATGGAACCAGAGGTCGGCGCTTCTAGCATGTTGACACAGCGGATCAGCGTACTTTTACCAGCACCTGATGAACCGATAACACCAAAGATGGTGCCTTTGTCGATGTGTAAGTTAATGTCTTTCAGGGCAAGGATTTCCTTACTGCCTTGGTAGAACACTTTATTGACGTTTTTTATTTCTATCATGTTTCAACCTGCCCAAAGATACGGGGAACTTCGCTGTCAAAAACGGCCTTTGACAGAACTTAATGTTGAGCTTTATCTCAATTTTCAGTTGATGCTATGGGTTAAGCAGAATGAAGTCAATAGATATTTTTACGTCTAGACGTCTAAATGTATGGATGTTCTGTTTTGAAACGAAGATGTATAGATAACAAGCAGGAGGTAGACGGCAGGGCACCCTCAGGTTTACCGATTCTTGCCCAACAAATCAACCGTTTTGTCGAGGCCAAGAATGAATTAGATAGTGTTGAAGTTTATAAGGTATGTAATAATCTGATTAAACCGAGTTAATAGAGAAATACGTTTTGGCAAAACCTGCTGTTTTTATCGATCGTGATGGCGTGATAAACGTTGACCACGGCTACGTTCATGACGAACATGATTTTGAGTACATTGATGGTGTATTTGAAGCGACGAAAGCGCTAAAAGATAAAGGCTACCTTCTAGTGTTAGTGACGAATCAATCGGGCATCGCACGCGGTAAATTCAGTGAAGACCGTTTCTTGTCTCTGACTCAATGGATGGATTGGAACTTTGCTGATAATGGTGTTGAGTTCGATGGTATCTATTACTGTCCACATCATCCAGAACATGGCATTGGCGAGTACAAGCAAGATTGTGAGTGCCGTAAGCCAAAACCAGGCATGTTCATTTCTGCGCGTGACTTCTTGAAGATCGACATGGAGAAATCTGTGATGATCGGCGATAAAGCTGAAGACATGATGGCAGCAGAAGCGGCAGGCGTTGGCACTAAGATTTTGGTTCGCACTGGTAAGCCAGTAACAGAACAGGGCGAAGCCATTGCAACGGTAGTATTAGATAGCATTGCAGATGTGCCTGCGTACTTAAACAAGTAATCTTCATTACTGACTGAGTTAAGGGAAGCCACTGCTTCCCTTTTGTTTGATTCCTTCTTTTAGTCTGAACACTTATGAGCAAAAAACTCACCATTCTTGATATCGCAAAATTGGCAGGCGTGGGCAAATCAACAGTAAGCCGTGTGCTTACTAACGATCCAAAAGTGAAACCCCAAACGCGAGAGAAGGTTGAGCAAATCATTCGTGAATCTGGTTATGTGCCGTCCAAATCTGCGCAATCAATGCGTGGCGGCAGCCAAAAAGTTATTGGGGTTATCATCTCCCGTTTAGACTCACCATCAGAAAATCGCGCCGTTGGTACAATGCTCAATGCTTTGTATTCCGCTGGTTATGATGCGGTGATCATGGAGAGCCAATTCGATCGCGATAAAACCAATGAACATTTGGATGTGCTTAAACGTCGCAACGTCGATGGGGTGATCGTGTTTGGTTTTACTGGATGTGATGAGCGAGCATTGGCAGAGTGGGGGAATCGTATCGTTGTGATCGCGATGGACACGCAAATGGTTTCTTCGATCAACTACGACAACCAAGGTGTGATAGACATGGCTTTGTCTCATCTTGAGCAGCAATCTTTATCTCGCATTGCTTATATTGGTGTTGATCCTGAAGACAAAACCACTGGCTTAGCTCGTCTAAATGCTTATAAAGCTTGGTGTCAACGCAAGCAAATTACACCTTGTTTCCAAACGGGTAAGTTGAGCCATGAAAGTTCTTATCAGTTGGTAGACAAAGTCCTTCAATCTGATACTCAGGCCATCGTGTGCGCCAGTGACACTATCGCGTTGGGCGTGATTAAGCGTCTTCAAGAGTTAGGACGTGAAGACGTGGTTGTGACAGGTGTTGGTGGTAATGAATTGCTCTCTTTCCTTTTCCCTAAAGTATTTAGTGTCGACCCAGGTTATACCCTTGCAGGTGAGAAGTCCGCTAACATGCTGATCAATCAATTAAATGGCGATGAGGAAGTGGTTCACTTTACTCAACAGCCTATCGTTTATTGACCCACACTAAAACGATCTGCTCTAAAATTATACTGTGATCACTCTCAATTAATGGGACTGTTCCCATTTTGTTTTTTGCCTTCGGATGGCAATATTAAAATCAAGAAATGGGAATGTTCCCATTTATAAAAACAAAATGATGAATCGAATGTATCCAATACAGGGTGGACAAAGTTATGAGTAAGATTGCGCGTAAAGACGTGGAGCGTCTTATTGAGCTGGTCGGGGGGCCGGACAATATTGCCAGTGTAAGTCACTGTTTAACTCGCTTGCGTTTTGTTCTAAATGATACGGACAAAGCAGATACGAAACAGTTAGAAGCATTACCGATGGTGAAGGGCTGTTTTACCAACGCAGGCCAGTTCCAAGTGGTTATCGGTACTGAAGTGGATGAAGTTTACAAGGTACTGATCGGACTGACGGGTAAAAGTGAAGCCAGCAAAGACGAAGCGAAGAACGCTGCTCGTCAAAACATGAATATCGTTGAGCGTGGTATTTCCCACCTTGCAGAAATCTTTGTACCACTGCTACCAGCGATCATCACCGGTGGTCTGATCCTTGGTTTCCGTAACGTGATTGGCGACATCAAGATGTTTGATGGTCAAACGCTAACGGAAATCAGCCAGTTTTGGGCAACGGTACACTCTTTCTTATGGCTGATTGGTGAGGCGATCTTCTTCTTCCTACCAGTTGGCGTGTGTTGGTCGACAGTGAAAAAGCTCGGCGGTACTCCGATTCTGGGTATCACGCTTGGTGTGACATTGGTTTCTCCGCAGTTGATGAACGCCTACCTGATTGGTAAGCAAGTACCCGAAGTGTGGGACTTTGGCTTATTCGCCATCGAGAAAGTGGGCTACCAAGCGCAAGTGATTCCGGCAATGCTCGCTGGTATGGCACTGGCGTTTATTGAAACCAACTTAAAACGCATCATTCCGTCTTACCTTTACCTAGTGGTTGTGCCGTTTGTCTCAATCATTGTGTCTGTGATTCTTGCGCACTCTATCATTGGTCCATTCGGTCGTATGTTGGGTGACGGCGTTGCTTTCGCAGCAAAAGCAGCCATGACGGGTGACTTCGCAATGATTGGCTCAACCATCTTCGGCTTCCTATACGCGCCATTGGTCATTACTGGTATTCACCACACCACCAACGCGGTAGACCTTCAACTGATGCAAGAGCTAGGCGGTACGCCAATTTGGCCTCTGATTGCACTTTCAAACATTGCTCAAGCGTCTGCGGTCGTCGGCATCATTATCATCAGTAAAAAACACGGCGAGCGTGATATCTCAGTGCCTGCGGCTATCTCTGCTTACCTTGGCGTGACTGAACCGGCGATGTACGGCATCAACTTGAAATACAAGTTCCCAATGCTGAGCGCGATGATCGGTAGTGCGTGTGCTGCTGCTATTTGTGGTAGTGCGGGCGTAATGGCGAACGGTATCGGTGTGGGCGGTTTGCCGGGCATCTTGTCTATCCAACCGCAGTTCTGGGGCATTTTTGCTTTGGCTATGTTAGTCGCAATGCTGGTACCTGCTGCATTAACGTTAATTCTTTATAAGCGTGCACAAGCCAAAGGTGAGCTTGAGCCTGCAAACGCGTAATTCTATTTGAGGCAGTGACTTGGCTGCCTCCTCCTATTTTTCTTTTCAAATTTTAAGTTTCCGATTACTGGTAAGTGAG
>NZ_WXWS01000051.1:0-4982 GCF_009904715.1 Vibrio sp. V42_P2S4T144
CTTACATACTAATTACATTATTGTGCGGCAAATAACATACCAGTCAATATTCTAGAAAAGCATTCTTTTCGCTCATATATTTTAACATGGCTTTTTACTGTTAAACCGTCTCGGTTTTCGCCTCTATCTTCTCATTTACTTTATCGCAAATGTACTCTCCAATAGGCATTGCAGATGTCGCTGCTGGAGAGGGGGCGTTGCAAACGTGCAGGCTTCTGGCGCTTTCGGCAAACAAGAAGTCATGAACCAAGGTTCCGTCGGATAACACCGCTTGCGCACGAATACCCGCAGGATATGGTTTGAGATCGTCTACCTTGATGCTTGGGCAGTATTTATTGACCAGCTTGAGATAGCCCGGCTTCCACCACGAGTTCTTAAACTCATCCAATCCGGTTTTTAGATGCTTTTGTGTCACCTTCCAGAAACCGGAGAAGCTCAGCATTTGCATGGTATCTTGCAAGCTGAAGTTAACCTTGTCGTACCCTTCTCGCTTCCAGCCTTGCACCGCATTTGGACCTACGGTCACACTGCCATCAATCATGCGAGTCAGGTGGACGCCCAAGAATGGCAAGTCAGGGTCGGGAATTGGATAAATAAGATGATTCACCACTTGGTCGTGTTTGCTATCTAAGCGGTAGTATTCACCACGATAAGGGATGATTTGGAAATCGGTCGGAATAGACATCATCTTCGTCATGCGATCCGCCATCAAGCCGCTGCAAGTAACCAAGAACTTAGCATTGAGCTGCATGGTTTGACCGTCTGAAATACAGGTCAGTTGAACTTCTTCGTCCTTCTCTTCGGCAGCCACCACTTTGGTTCTCAAGCTGATTTGACCGCCGAGCTTTTTGAACTCTTCCGCCATCTGCTCAGTGACCAAACGATAGTCCACAATACTGGTGGTTTTGACATAAATCGCGCCCAATCCCGTGATGTTTGGTTCAGCCAGTTTAAGTTGAACTTCATCGAGTAGCTTTACGTCGATGCCGTTGACATGGCAGCGCTCATAGAGGGCATTCATGCGTTCGACTTCTTGCTCATTGGTCGCAACCAGTAACTTGCCACAGTTCTCCACCGGAATATCGTGCTCGGCGCAGAACGAAATGGTTCGCTCTACCCCACGCTTACAAAAATCCGCTTTTAAGCTGCCCGGTGCGTAGTACACCCCGGCATGAATCACGCCGCTATTGTGTCCGGTTTGGTGCTGGGCAAAACCGGACTCTTTCTCAACCAATAAAATGGATTTGTCTGGATGACGTTGCTGTAGTTGCCATGCTGTCGACACACCAACGATACCGCCACCAACAATGATGTAGTCATAGACTGATTTCATACGACCTCTTATAAAACCGATAGTTGAGATTGTTGCAATTTGAACTTGCGACCACTGTAAATGAACACCGCGACAAATACCGCGCAGCTTGCCACACGAACCAACATTGGGATATCGTGCCAAACTAGCAATGTACCCACCACTACCAACAAGAGACGCGTCAGAATGTTTAGAGGACCTTCCAAGTAGCCTTCAATCGCACCAATCAATGCATAGGTACCGATGATGGCAAAGAAGCCTACGGTAATTACCGACGTCACATCCCAACTGACCAAGCCTGTATAGGCAATAAGTAGCGGTACAAGATACAAACCTTTAGCGATTTTCCACGCCATCAGGCCGGTACGCATTGGAGGTGTTTTCGCGATGGTTGCCGCTGCAAATGCGGTCAAACACACTGGAGGCGTTACGTTACTGTCTTGCGATAACCAGAAGATGATGAGGTGAGCAGCCAGCAATGCCAAGCCTACCGCTTCCATACCCAAACTTTGCTCTAGTAGGGTTTCCATAAAGTCCGCAGGTACTAGCGCCACCATTTCTTTCGCGGTTTCCAACGCCATTGGTGCATTAAGCAGTTCCAACTTTTCTGGCGCCGCCAACATGAAGATAGCTTTTGCTTGTTCAGGCAATTGACCCGACACCATCAATTCAAGCAATTGGTTTTCGGCAATTAACTTGTAAAGCGCAGGGGCAGACAGAGTACCCAATACAATATACGCCGCTGTCACAGGTAAACCCATACCTAAAACAAGAGAAGCGAGCGCAATCAGAACGATCATGATGAACAAGTCGCCATTCGCCCAACCGTCGATCATCAGTGAGAAGGTGTTGCCGATGCCAGTTGTACTGATCACGTTGATCACCAAACCGATACCCACCAGCAATACGGCGGTTGTCGCCATGTTCTTTGCACCTTGCGATAGCGCTTCGATGATCGCTTTTGGTCCCATCTTATGATTTTTCGAGAACCAAGAAGCCACCACCACAGAAATGATTGACAAACCTGCAGCGTAAGTCGGTGTAAAACCTTGAACCAACAAAGTAACCAATACCGCCAGTGGGATAAGGTTGTGCCAACCGCTGATCAGCACTTTTAATAGAGATTCATCACTTGTCGTGATTTTTTGAACGCCGCTGCGTTTGGCTTCAATACGCACAAAGAACGCCACGGACAAGAAATAGATAAGAGCAGGAATGAAAGAAACCGCGATGATATCGACATAAGGAATTTGCGTGTAAGACGCCATGATGAAAGCGCCCGCGCCCATCACTGGTGGCATCAGCTGACCACCTGTCGACGCCGCAGCTTCAACCCCCGCTGCAAAGCGCGAAGGGAAACCCGCTTTTTGCATCAAAGGAATACTGATAACACCGGTTGAAACCGTATTTGCCACGCTTGAGCCCGATACTGAGCCCATCAAACCGGAGCCAATCACCGCAATAAAACCCGGACCGCCGATGATTTTGCCAGCCGCAGCACGTGCCACATTGATGATGTAATCACCGACACCAGAGCGCACAAGAAATGCACCAAACAGAATGAACATGAATACGAAAGTCCAGCTGATGCGCGAGATAGAGCCAAACATGCCCTCGGAAGAATAGAAGCTACGGTAGAGCAAGGTTTCCATGCTCAAACCCGGGAAGTGGAAAATACCTGTCGCCCACTTTCCCCAAAGCACAACGTAGCTTAAACACACCACAATCAGCACTGGAATAAACCAGCCCATGGTGCGTCTAATCAATTCAATAACAATTAAAATTGCCATGATGGCAAAGACCCAATCGCTGGTCACGAACTTGACGCCACGTTCATACAGCGCATCTTCGGCATAGGGAATGTAGAGCAAACACGCGACTGCGCCCATGGCAATTAACACATCGATGCCGAGTGCAATCTTACTCTGCTTAAGAGAGATATGAGCCGGATACCAAAGCGCACAAATCACCGCAAAGCCAGCAAAGTGGGTCGCGGAAATCCATAACTCTGGTAACGTCGATAAGGTATTAAACCAAATGTGCAAAGCAGACAACACCACGCCAAACACTGTGATTGTGGTGGTTACCCACGGAAAATCAGTGCGCGTGGGCAGCTCAAATTTCTGCAATTCCTTTTCTATTGAGTCGCTCATCTCATACTCCAAGCTCTGGCGGCTTTTTCCATCTTAGAAATCGGTAGGGATAAAATGCCCCGAGCCGAAACTCGGGGCGAAGTTGGCGTTATTTCGCCATTAGGTCTGATGGGATTTCGATGCCCATTTCTTTGTAGTAACGCACCGCACCTGGGTGAAGAGGCACTGGCAAGCCAGCGATCGCTTTCTCAATCGCCATTGCTTTTGTTGCTTTGTGGATGCCTTGTAGGAAAGGCAGGTTCTCGTAGATCGCTTTGGTTAGCTGGTAAACGTCTTCTTCCGAGATATCTTCACGAACTGCCAAGAAGTTTGGCTGTGCAATGGTGGTGATCGGCTTATCTAGCCCTGGGTACGTGTTCGCTGGGATCTCGTACTTCGTCCATAGGTTGTAATTGCCGTTCGCCTCTTTGATTTGTTCGTCAGTAAACGAAAGAATCGAAATGTCTTTACCCAACGCAGCAAAAGCTTGAGTGACCGCACCAACAGGTACACCCGCAGGCGTGTTCATGCCGTCAATGGTGCCGTTTTGAAGTGCGCTCGCACTGCCGCCGTAACCCATGTAAGCAAGATTGAATTTATCAGGGTCGACCTTCAGACCTTTCATGATTTGGCGACCAGAGTTCTCAGTACCTGAGTTCTTCTTACCGATAGAGAACTTCTTGCCATCTAGGTTGTTCAGATCAGTCACTGTGCCGGTTTTTGCTAGGTCAGAGCGAACAATAAAGTGCTCAACGTTTTGCCACAGCATAGAGACTGAACGCAGCTGTTCTTGGCGACCGCTTTTCTCATACGGACCTTCGCCAGACCAAGCCCACGCACCGTAAAGACCTTGTAGAATCGCGAACTGTGCTTCGTTTTCGTTCAGCAGTTTGACGTTTTCACCAGAGCCCGCAGAGCTGATTGCAGAAAGGGAGAAGTGGTGCTTTGGTGCCAATTTCACTTTGCTTAACGTCGCCAGCGCTACGCCCACAGGGTAGTAAGTACCACCTGTCGATGCTGTTGCAAGAATATAGCTACGATCTTCTGCCGCAGCGTTAGCAGCAATACCAAAAGAAGTCACAGCGACAGCCAAAGCTTTTACCAGCTTATTCATTTTCATTATTACTCTCCGTGTAGTCGTTTCACGATTGGGGATTTACATCATGTTAAATCTTTATTAACAACACATTCCCTAGAGCAATTGAAATGCCAACTTTTAACTCTTTGTATTTATTGAACTAAGTGCTGAAAGACATCAAAAATGAGCAAAATCATGCTGATTTGATAGCAAAGTAATGAGCAAGATCTTGCTCATTGAAGAGAAGAAGGTTGCACGCCTAGATCGCAAAAGGTTAATAAAATGTGATCAAGACAAAATAAATGCACGATTCACTAATAAGCAATATTTTGCCGATGCAATTTTGGATTGAACTGCAACTAGTGAGCGTCTTAACAATAAGAAGAAAAAGCGCATCATTCTAAACTGCTCACTTTATCAGCGGAGGTTTATAGCCTAAACGACTACAAATAGCACAAAA
>NZ_WXWS01000416.1:0-4980 GCF_009904715.1 Vibrio sp. V42_P2S4T144
CCTATAGCGTCATCAACTGTCGTCTTACTATCAACTTTATATGAATTTAGCTTTTTATAGAATTGTTTAACTTTGCTCTCACAATCAGAAAAGGCATCCTTTCTTAAAGCTACAATAATCACACGCAGTCTTTTTTGAGGAACACCAAACTCAGAAGTATCAAATAGGGCATCGCGCTTCAAGTTTGTAGAAATATAATAACCCGCATCATTAAAAGCTTTTGTAACTCGCTCAACAATTGATACACCACCAGGAGCTGCACTTAGCATCCCTTGAACATTCTCAAAAATACACGCTTTTGGTTGAAAGTGAGAAACCACTTTCATGTACGATTCAAATAGGAAATTTCGATAGTCATCGTGCATTCCATTTTTATCACGAATACGACCTGCAATCGAGTAGGCTTGGCACGGAGGGCCACCAATTACAACATCAACTTTGTTACTACCAACTAACTTGTTTAAGCCTTCCGAACTGCCATATTCTGGATCGTTGTCATAACCCCAAATCAACTCGTCTGTTCTTTGGATATCAAAATGGAGCATTGAAGAATTCGCTTCCTTATAATTCCAACGAGTCGATAAGCGTTTACGCAGCGTATCTACAGCATGTTTATCCCACTCAACACCTGCAAGCAACTTATATTCACCAGACTGCTTGAAGCCATCTGTCAATCCACCACAACCCGCAAATAGATCAATAGTATTGAACATCATTATTTTTCCAACTTGATAATTTGATTACCTATCGCTAGGCCTAGCAGCGGAGGGACCGCGTTACCAATTTGCTTGTATTGTTGTGTCTTTGGACCAACAAACTGAAAGTCATCAGGAAAAGATTGAAGACGAGCATTTTCACGCGCACTTGGTACACGATCCCATTTATAGTGAAAGTGATTACGATGGCCTGTATCAATTGTCTTAGAAGGTTTTTGGCTATGGTAACGAGTCCAAGCTTCATTAAACTTTCGAGAATCACCTACGCCTGGTGGTAAGTCTTTATGGTTTCCACCTTCTGGTACTTGACGAATTACAGATACAACAAGCTCCGAATGACGAGTTCCGACGTGGTTAAATAACCTTCTAGCATTCTTCCGCATCTGTGATTGATACTCACTTTGCGGAGCCATAGTGTAATCAGAGACTTCTTTGCCAAGATCATGCTCTAAAGCCGGTAAGTCGCCGATTGCTTGTTCACAGGTGACGTAGTTCTCCGGCTTATGTGTCGCTTCAGGGAAGACAAATCGCTCTCCATTTCTAACGCCAACAAAAAACATGCGCTTGCGAATTTGAGGAATTCCGTAATCTGGAGCATACATCAATTTTTCAGAGTTGGAATAACCTAAACGAGCAAATTCAGCCAAAATTGCTGTACGTGCACGCCCTTCGTATAGATTAGCAATGCCTGGCACGTTTTCAATTACAATGTATTTAGGTTTAATACGTTCCGCTAACCGAAAGACGGAATAAAAAAGCGTGTTTCGTTTGTCATTTTCGTTTCGAGTTCCCGTTAGAGAGAAGCCCTGGCACGGCGGCCCGGCAACAATGGCTTCAACTTCACGACCATTAAGTTCTTCAACAATTACATCAATACTCTGCGGCTCAGAAAGGTCTAATTGCATTGGGGTTGCATGAGGATGATTGTGAGCAAAAGTTTTCAAAGCTGGAGCATCAATATCTACACCGACAACACACTCAAAACCAGCCTGCTCAAAGCCATGTGATAAACCACCACACCCAGAAAACAGATCAACTAGCAAACGCTGCTTAGACAAAACACATACTCCGACAAAAAGAAAAACACTGGATATTAGCACAGTAAACAGCTTAAATAAAAGTTCCTATAGGACATATATTTCAGACAAACTAAACAGTTAAATATCCTAATTTTCATAGCACATCGGCTAAATGGTTTGCAAAAGCTGCCTCGCGCTGTTGGTCAACAGACATTTGTAAGCCACACCTTACATAGCTATACAAAATGTGACATTCGTCGCAACTATTCCATAATAAAAAACACTGTTTTATACTCCCTCTACCCATAATTTATAAACAAACAAAAAGTATGTTTCGCAAACTGTCTTCCAACAGCGCTTGGCTGATTGCTTTTTTTGCTTGCTTTGCCGTGTACCTGTCGATCGCTTGTTATCCTTTTGTATTGTCTAACAATCAGAATGAACCGCTAACCTTGTTGCAAGGTTACTATTTGGTTTCGACTCAATATGGCTGGCTAGGCTTGATCGCTCTTCCATTTATGTTGTTGAGTTTATTGCTCTCTTTTCTACCGACTCGAGCATTCAAAGGTATCGTGATCGCTATCGCGATCTGTCTATTGATTATGTTTAAAGTCGATATCCTCGTTTTTCAGCAATACAAACTTCACATCAACGCTCTATTAATCCGTATGTTTTTCGAAGGTGGTGGTGATGTCTTCGATATTTCGTGGATGAGTTGGCTTATCTTCGTCAGTGAAGTTGCCGTTCTGGTGATCGGGCTCGCCTGTACCGTTTGGGTAAGTAATAAACTGGCACAAAGCCGAGCTAAGTTCGTTTTGATCAGCGTCTGGTTTGCTGTATTGCTCAGCACACAGATGATTCATGCGTACAAAAATGCCCTTTACGACTATGAAGTCAGTCAGTTTTCGAATAACTGGCCACTTTACTACCCGCTGACGGCTCGTAAATTTATTTACAAACACGACCTAGTGGATGAGAGCATAGCATCGAAGAACCGCGTAGAGTTAACCAACATTGAACGTAGCTCACTCAACTACCCGCTTGCGCCGATTCAAGTGCAAAGCAAAGAGAAACAGCCCAATGTTTTGTTTATCTTGGTTGACGCGTGGCGCTACAGTGATGCGACGCTGGAAGTCATGCCAAATGTCAGCAAGTTCGCCGAAAAAACGGTGAATTTCACACAACATATGAGCGGCGGCAACTCAACTCAAGCGGGTATTTTCAGCCTATTTTACAGCTTGCCCACAACCTACTGGGAAAGCTTTTACGCAAGCCAACGCTCTCCTGTGTTTATGGATACGCTGCAAGCAGAAGGCTACCGCATGGGCATTTTTGGCTCAGCACCGCTCACCAGCCCGCCACTCTCTCGCACGGTATTCAAAAAAGTGTCGGACTTGACCCTGAAACAAACTGGGGAAACAGCAGTCGAGCGCGATCAGCAGATAACAGACAAGTTCATCGAGTTCCAAAAGCAGGACAGCGACAAACCGTACTTTGGTTTTCTGTTCTACGATGCCGCCCACGGTACGGTGTTTCCCGAGCCTGAATTTGCGAAATTCAAACCATACTGGGAACGCGTTGACCACATTTTGCTCAACAACGATTTTGACGCTTCGCTTTACCATAATCGATACAAAAACTCGTTGTACTACATCGATAGCTTGATTGGTGATGTGCTGAAAAACGTCGACTTAGACAATACCATTGTGGTGATTTCATCAGATCATGGTGAAGAGTTTAATGACCATAAGATGAACTATTGGGGCCACACGGGTAATTACAGTGACGTTCAAGTGCATGTGCCTCTTTACGTGTACATGCCAAATCGTCAGCCAGAGCAAGTTGATTACCGCACGACCCATTTTGACGTCGTGCCAACCATGATGAATACGCTGTTTGACGTTCAAGGCACAACGAGTTCATACAGCGTTGGTCATAACTTGTTTGATAGCTCTGCCTCTCGCGATTGGTATATTGCAGGCAGCTACTACAACTATGCATTGGTCGGCAAAGAACTGATGCTTGTGGTCAACCCTGGCGGGCACTCTCAGCAACTGAATCGCCAGTTAAAAGTCGAGAAAGAACAGAAAGTTCCTGTCGATATCATTCGTCATTCTCTGGATGAGATGTCGCGATTTTACAAAAAAGGCTAGCGTCCAACATCGACGCCGATTGAAATAAAAAAGCCTCTTGGTTGTAAGACCAAGAGGCTTTTTCCTATCTGCTATTTAAGCGTGATGAGCGTGCATCAAGCGTGGCTGAATCAACAAGTTGTTGATGTATTGTAAGGCCACATAAGAGACAACAAATGTTGCCACAATCAACTCAAGACCAGCTAAGCCTCGCACTTGTTGAACATAGTGCGCAGCCAATCCTTGCAACTCCATCCAATTCGCCATTTTAAACAGCGCCGTCGCACCGATCACCATCGGGAAGGTAAACGCTGCATAGCCAGGGCTGAATGGCAGTCTAAGCAATTTAAAGAACGCGAGATATATGATGGCTGTCATCAATACCGCGATACCAAATAGCATAGCGATGATCACTGGTGATGGTGTCGCAGTGACCGTTAAGTACCCTGCCAATGATAGACTTGCTGGCGCTGCCATGATTGCCATTGTTGGTTTCGCTGCATCCGGAATTTCATGGGTGAACATGAAACGGTAAATCATCATCGGCAACATGATCGCGTACGCCACCATACCAAACATCAATGCACCTTGTGCCACTGGTGCTAGCATCGGGTTGCCAGAGAAAGACACATCCGCAACGATGATACCCACAGGCGGTACAAACCAACTAGGAACCATGTGGTGCAATTCAAAATCTTTGGCGCGATGGTAAACAAAGCTCACCAAGAATACGATGTGCAAAACCACCGCAATCAGCCAAAGCGCATCGCCAGCTAATGGGTAAAAATGGCCGAGAGAGTTCGATACCACCATAGTGCCCATCGCAAATGTCGGAACCACGCTGCCCACAACCGGATGAGCAAGATCTTGTCTCAATAGATGATTATGTAGCAAAAACTTGGTTGCCAATATAGCCAACAATATGCTCGCGATACCCGCACTAATCCACTGTCCGTAGCCATGTAATTCGGCGAAGTTCTCCCAACTCCAGCCCAAGCTTGCAATACCAAGAGCCAAACCCGCCATTGGAGTTGGTGCTCCCATTACTTTTGCTTTTGTTCTTTGAATCATGATGACCTCAACCAGACTCACTCTTGATGGGACGTATAATAC
>NZ_WXWS01000006.1:0-4975 GCF_009904715.1 Vibrio sp. V42_P2S4T144
AATTATAATTCTATTATTTATAAGGACATAGAAAAGTGAAATTTAAGTATTCTTTAGCAACGGCAGTCACTCTCGCATTATTACAAGGCTGTGGCGGTGGTGGCGGTGATAGCTCATCACCTACTCCGTCCACTAGCAGTGCAAACGGTCCAACGTGGAAAGTTCATGATTTTAGCCAACCGTCGAAAACGTTTATCAACCAATGTGAAACGCCCCGCGTCGGACTGGACCCATATGACAACTATGCCGCCTATCCAGATAAATTGGGCTCTGCATTACACGAAAAACTCTTTTTAAGAGCTTTTACTAACGAAACGTATCTATGGTATGACGAGGTTCCTGATAATAATCCAGCAAACTACAAAACTGTTACTGATTACTTCAATACGCTGGTCACCTCTGCTACTACCGCGACGGGTAAACCAAAAGATCGCTTCCATTTTACCGTCCCTTATGAGGATGATATGAAATCATCGCAATCCGGTTTAGTTGCTGGATTTGGTTTTAACTGGGCATTCCTACGTGGCGTACAACCTCGAGACGTTCGTATTTCCTACACTGAAGAAGCCTCGCCAGCTGATAGAAGCGGCATTGCTCGTGGTGATAAGCTTCTGAAAATCAATAATATTGATGTGGTTAACACCGGTAGTCAGTCCGACATTGATTTTATTAACAAAACGCTCTTTAACCCTGACATCAATCAAGATTACACCTTCACATTTGAGAGTGTTGACGGTCTAGAGAAAACCGTGACGCTTACCGCCTCTGATGTCATGACCTCTCCAGTTAAAAATGCCAAAGTGATTACACACAATGGTATGCGGATCGGCTATCTGCAATACAACTCCTTTGAACCAAGCGCTCAAGCCCCGCTTATTGAGGCGTTCAGTATGCTCTCAGCAGAGAATGTTGACGAGATCGTCGTTGATTTACGTTACAACGGCGGTGGCTTAGTCCTTCAGTCCTCGCAAGTAGGCTACATGCTAAGCGGTGCTGGTCAGAACCGAGTCTTCAGTGAGTTGATTCATAATGACAAAGTGATGCGTACCATTAAAGATGGGGATAACATCTATCGCTTTACGAATCTAGCAATAGACTGGGCAGCACAGAAATATTCGGATCAAGTGCTTCCGACACTGAACAAAAAGCGCGTATATGTGCTGACTTCAGGAGGCACGGCTTCCTCAAGTGAACTGTTAATCAACGCTTTGCGCGGCATTGATGTGGAGGTTATCCAAATAGGTTCAACAACCACAGGTAAACCGTATGGGTTCTCACCAGAACAAAACTGCGGCACTATGTACTACACTATTCAGTTCAAGTCGGCGAACGAGAAAAAATTTGGCGACTTCGCTGATGGTTTTATTCCTACTCCAAAGAGCCAAATCAATACCGAGCTAGGCTTAAACAATAGAGTGGAAGGTTGCTGGGTCAATGACGACCTAACAAAACCATTAGGCGATCCGTCTGAAGGTATGCTTTCTGCGGCACTAAACTACATGGAAACTGGAACCTGTCCGCCAGTATCCCCTTCAAGTTTCAACGCCATGCCGCGTAACATTTCATCTCCGGAGTTAAGCGATCTTCGCTCTCCGCTACGAACAGAGGCAATTCATGTTGAGATCAACTAACTTTTTACGAATGCTGATTCGGGTTGCGCTTTTCCTAGGGACTTCGATTTCTTTGATAGGATGTCAAGCTATGTCACAAGAACCCGTTGAAGCATTGAGTAAAAAGAACTCTCCGGAAACAGTCATAGAAATTCAAAACGCGATCGCAGAAATCCAAGGGACACCTGCACCTAGAATCGCAAATAACGTATTTGAATCCACACCGCATTTGTTGATTGAAAAAGGACGAGTAAAAGGGAACAACAATCAACTGTTGGATGGCAGCTATACGGATCTTCCAGACCAATATACGTTGCAGATAAGAGGTGAAACCTGTGGCTTGTACTACGCCAAAACAGATACTTTTGTCTCTCTCAGTTCACTAGATTGTGAGCCCATTATTAAGTTTTAGATCTCCCAAAAAGAGAAGCCCGCTGATATCAGCGGGCTTCCTACTTTATTGTTCAGTGTGAAACGGTCAACGTTACTTTAATTCCATCCATGCTTTGCGCTGTTGCTTATCCATGTATGACCAAGCTACAAAGCGGCTCACTTTCTGTCCTTGACTCATTTCAACCACACGAATGGCTTTCACACCCAATTTTTCAAGCTGCTTGCGCATCGGGCGAACGTTGTCTTTTTTAGATATAAGTGTTGTAAACCACAAGACCTGCGCAGCAAAAGCTTGGCTTTCATTCGCCATTTTTCGGATAAACGCCGCTTCTCCGCCTTCACACCACAATTCAGCGTTTTGACCGCCAAAATTCAACGCAGGCTTACTTGTCTTTACTGGTGCGGTTTGAGGTTTTAGCCCTTTCTTACGCTGGTTTGCTTTTAGATTATCGATTTTACGCTGGCTGCCCATAGCGGCATCTTCCGCCGAACGGTGGAATGGCGGATTGCATGTCGTCACATCATAACGATCATTCGGTTGAATGATACCTCGATAAATATTGGCATCATTGTGTTGCTGTATCAGTGCAATTTTTCCCGTCAAAACACGATTGTGCTCTACGATCGTTTGAGCCGATTGGATGGATTTTGGATCGACATCGCTGCCCGTATAGTGCCAACCGTATTTTGTTACACCAACAATCGGATAAATACAGTTTGCTCCCACGCCAATGTCCAACGCTTTCACTTTTTGGTGCGCGTACTGACCTTTTACTTCACTATCAAGTAGTTCTGCCACTCGGTGAATGTAATCAGCGCGGCCCGGAATCGGTGGGCAAAGGTAGGTGTCGGGAATGCCCCAGAACTCGATACCATAATACGCAGCAAGCAATGCTTTATTGAGAATTTTAACAGCGTTAGGATCAGAGAAGTTTATGGAATCTTCCCCTTTCGGATTTTTGATAACGAATGGCTTTAACTGTGGTTCACTTTCCACGAGTTTTTTAAAATCGTAACGACCTCGATGAACATTACGCTCATGCAAACCATTCTTCGCTATTTTTATGAACTCGACTTCGCTCTTTCCTGCAGGCTGAGGGGATTTGCGCGCAACTTTGTCTTTAACACGCTTCGGCTTGTCTTTATTCGCGTCTTTCTTCTGACCCGCCATTGAAGCCTTTGGTTTTGCTTGCTTCGCGTTGTGATTATTGTTCTTCATTCAAATTCGCTTTTAAATCGAGGTAAATCATAAACAAACGAGCATCAAATTCGAGTTGGTGATACTCAGGCTCCATGCAGCAACATAACTGATAGAACGCCTTGTCGTGGTTTTTCTCACGAGTATGTGCCAACTCATGTACCACCAGCATTCTTAATAGTGGCTCGGGCGCCTCTTTAAATACATTGGCAATGCGAATCTCGTTTTTCGACTTAAGCTTACCACCATGGTTTCTACTGATTAAACTGTGCAAACCAAGCGCATTGTTTACCGCGTGAATTTTCTTATCGTAGACAACTTTACTGATTGGCGCGGCTTTCTTCATGTAGCGATTTTTGATTGCCATGGCGTACTCATAGAGCGCCCTTTCGCTTTTGATTTGGTGCCTATCGGGATAACGCTTTTCGAACCAAGGAACAAACTTGCCACTCGCTATCAATGAGCTCACCTGCTCTACGATGTTTTGTGGGTAGCCTTGAATGTATCGAAGTGACGGATGCATAGAGTTAACGTCTGTTATGACAAAATAAAGGCGCTCAATATACCTGAGATAAAGGACAGTTTCACCTTAGCTTTCGCCTTTCATTTATGGTGAAAGGCCGTTAAACTTCGCCTCCCAATGATAATGGAGAGAAACTCAATGAAACGTGTCGTCCTTTACGTCAAAGACAAATGCCCTCACTGCAAAGATGCTCAACGTTATCTGGATTCGAAAAATATTAACTATCGTTTGTGCAATGCTAAGATGCAACGCGGTCGCAAAGAACTTGATGCGCTTGGTGCTCGTTCAGTGCCAGTTTTAAAAATTGGTGATCGGGTAATGATTGGCTGGAACCCAAAGAACTTCGAGAAGATGTACAAAGGCGACTAGTGCTCGGACGATGAATCTGCGCTGCGTTTAAACGTAGCGCTTGATAAAGTCGATAAACGTTCGATCTGCTATTGATAAATACCCCTGCTTGCGCCAAGCAAGTGCCAGATCCAGCGTCACTGGTGGTTCAAACGGTAAGCCAACAACGCCCGACTCATGTTGAGTCACCAATTCCAGTAACGCGGTAATCGCAAACTCTTGTTTTACAATACTCAAAATCAAAGGCAGTAAGTTGGTCTCGAATGATGACTTCATGGTAAACCCATGCTCCTCACTCACCTGATCCAAAAATTCGCGGTGAAAATAGCCATGCTGAAACATAACCAAATCGTGTTCAAAGAACTCATCAAAAGTAAGAGCGTGTCGCTGGGCTAACTCATGCTCAGGTGAAACAACTGCGACCATTTGGCTAGTAAACAAATGGTCAGTTTCTAGATCATCAGGCACATTATCACAACTGATCACACCAATATCGAGTTGACCATTGAGCAGCATACGACGAATCGATTGAGTTCCAGCTTCGACCAAGGTCAATTTTAACTCAGGGAATTGGCTTTTAAACGCCATCACAATTCGTGGAAAGAAATAACTGCCCATCATTGATGGCGTCCCTAGTCTTACTTCGCCTTTCGCTAAACCTTTCAACTCATCAATCGCGAGCTGCGCGTCGTGCAACTGTTGAATCACCCGCTTAGCATGTACAAATAACGTTTCGCCCTCTTTCGTTAAGCTGATTTTTTTATCATCACGGCGAAATAGGGTAACGCCCAAAGACTGCTCAAACTTTTTGATAGAAATGCTTAATGCGGGCTGGGCAATATGCAGGGCTTTCGCCGCATGGGTAATGTTTCCGTGTTCAGCGACCGCCAGAAAATGTTTAAG
>NZ_WXWS01000012.1:0-4962 GCF_009904715.1 Vibrio sp. V42_P2S4T144
TTCAAATCAATTTTTAGTTTAAAAAAGCCCCGTTTAGGGGCTTTTTTGTTGATCCCTGCCCTACCTTTGGTAATATCAGGGTGTTTTATTTCTAGCTTCAAAATAAAGAAGCAGAACACAAAAAGGTTTCAAAGTGATTACGCACGCAAACAGTTGCGTAGTTACCAAACTTTTGACTAGTATCAGAACTGACGCGCTTTGAACTCTTCCCGTGCTAGCGCACAAGATGTAAAGCAGTTAAGCTAAAATCTGGTCACAAACTAACAAAAAAATACATTTATTGGGGTATATCACATGTACGAGAAGCAAGTAGAAATCACAGCAGAAAACGGCCTTCACACTCGTCCAGCTGCACAGTTTGTTAAAGAAGCAAAAGCATTCGACGCAGACATCACTGTGACTTCTAACGGTAAAAGCGCTAGCGCTAAGAGCCTGTTCAAACTACAAACACTAGGCCTAGTAAAAGGTACTCAAGTTACTATTTCTGCTGAAGGCCCACAAGCTCAGCAAGCAGTTGACCACCTAGTTGCTCTAATGGACCAACTACACTAATCCGGTCTCCTACTCCAGAAGCCATTTTGTGAAAGCAAAATGGCTTCGTTGGAAATAGGCTCAAAACTAAGCTAAAACTATTCGTTAGCGCACCCATTATTCTCCCGTTTTATAAAGTTGACCAAACTTAAGGTAAGGCTATGATTTCAGGCATCCTAGCATCTCCTGGTATTGCAATCGGTAAAGCACTACTACTTCAAGAAGATGAAATTGTCCTAAACACAAACACTATTTCTGACGATCAAGTAGAAGCTGAAGTTCAGCGTTTCTTTGACGCTCGTAACAAATCTGCAGCTCAGCTAGAAACTATCAAGCAAAAAGCGCTTGAAACGTTTGGCGAAGAAAAAGAAGCGATCTTTGAAGGTCACATCATGCTTCTTGAAGACGAAGAGCTAGAAGAGGAAATCCTAGCACTTATCAAAAACGACAAGATGACTGCTGATCACGCTATCCACTCAGTGATCGAAGAGCAAGCATGTGCTCTTGAGTCTCTAGACGACGAATACTTAAAAGAGCGTGCAACTGACATCCGCGATATCGGTTCTCGTTTTGTTAAGAACGCACTAGGCATCAACATTGTTTCGCTTAGCGATATCAACGAAGAAGTAATTCTTGTTGCTTACGACCTAACGCCATCTGAAACTGCACAAATCAACCTAGACTACGTGCTTGGTTTTGCTTGTGATATCGGCGGTCGTACTTCTCACACTTCAATCATGGCTCGCTCACTTGAGCTTCCAGCTATCGTTGGTACTAACGACATCACGAAGAAAGTTAAGAATGGCGACATGCTGATTCTTGACGCAATGAACAACAAGATTGTTGTTAACCCATCAGAAGCTGAGCTAGAAGAAGCGAAAGCGGTTAAAGCAGCATTCCTAGCTGAAAAAGAAGAGCTAGCGAAACTGAAAGACCTACACGCAGAAACGACTGACGGTCACCGTGTAGAAGTTTGCGGTAACATCGGTACAGTGAAAGACTGTGACAGTATCCTTCGTAACGGCGGTGAAGGTGTTGGTCTGTACCGTACTGAATTCCTATTTATGGACCGTACTGCGCTACCAACTGAAGAAGAACAGTACCAAGCGTACAAAGAAGTTGCGGAAGCAATGAACGGTCAAGCTGTGATCATCCGTACTATGGATATCGGCGGCGATAAAGATCTCCCATACATGGATCTTCCAAAAGAGATGAACCCATTCCTAGGTTGGCGCGCTGTACGTATCAGTCTGGATCGTCGTGAAATCCTTCGTGATCAGCTACGTGGCATTCTACGTGCTTCTGCACACGGCAAACTGCGTATCATGTTCCCAATGATCATCTCTGTCGAAGAAATCCGTGAGCTTAAGAAAGCGATCGAAGAGTACAAAGAAGAGCTACGCGCTGAAGGCCACGCGTTCGACGAAAACATCGAAATCGGTGTTATGGTTGAAACTCCTGCTGCTGCTGCGATCGCACACCACTTAGCGAAGGAAGTGTCTTTCTTCTCTATCGGTACAAACGACCTAACTCAGTACACACTAGCGGTTGACCGTGGTAACGAGATGATTTCTCACCTATACAACCCACTATCACCTGCTGTACTTACTGTGATCAAGCAAGTTATCGACGCTTCTCACGCAGAAGGTAAATGGACTGGTATGTGTGGTGAACTTGCAGGTGACGAGCGTGCAACACTTCTACTTCTAGGTATGGGTCTGGACGAGTTCTCAATGAGCGGTATCTCTATCCCTAAAGTGAAGAAAGTAGTTCGTAACTCTAACTTCGCAGAAGTGAAAGCAATGGCTGAAGAAGCCCTTTCTCTACCGACAGCAGAAGAAATCGAAGCCGTGGTAGAAAAGTTTATTGCTGAGAAAGCTCAGTAATCGGTAGTACCAAGTAATTCAATACTTAATGGCCATTAGACGGCGAAAAAAGTCGTCTAATGAGCTATATTGGTATACTATAATTCGACAGAATAAAACCAAACCTTAGGAGCATGACACAATGGGTCTGTTTGACAAACTTAAGAAGCTTGTATCTGATGACAGCGCTGACGCTGGTGCTATCGAAATCATCGCGCCACTTTCTGGTGAGATTGTAAACATCGAAGACGTGCCAGATGTTGTTTTCGCTGAGAAAATCGTTGGTGACGGTATTGCTATCAAGCCAGCAGGCAACAAAATGGTAGCTCCTGTAAACGGTACTATCGGTAAGATCTTCGAAACTAACCACGCGTTCTCTATCGAGTCTGACGACGGTGTTGAGCTTTTCGTTCACTTCGGTATCGACACAGTTGAACTAAAAGGCGAAGGCTTCACGCGTATCGCTGAAGAAGGTCAAACTGTTAAAGCTGGCGACACTGTAATTGAATTCGATCTAGCTCTTCTAGAAGAGAAAGCGAAGTCAACGCTAACTCCAGTTGTTATCTCTAACATGGACGAAATCAAAGAGCTAAACAAGCTTTCTGGTTCTGTAACTGTTGGTGAAACTCCAGTTCTACGTGTAACTAAGTAATTTTTACTTAATCGAACACGAAAAAAACGCTGCCATTGGCAGCGTTTTTTATTCCCTGAAATTTTTTTCTGATCGACTTACATCAATGAAACCCGCTCAGCTAAGTAATCCAAGTGCCGAACTCGGCCTTTGCTTTGCCTGAGCCAATAATGCTGTTGTCGCATCTTGGAGGACTTGAGAACGCACCATTTCCGTAGATTCTCTTGCGAAGTCTGTATCTCTTATTCGACTCTTGGACTCTGTAACACTCCGATTCACAGTATTTAAGTTATCCATCGAGCCGTTTACACGGTTCTGAAAGCTGCCAATTTCACTTCGGTGCGAATCAACGTACTTAATTGCTGCATCAATCACCCCAACTGAAAGCTGAGCCTTACCTGCCGTCGACATATCAATGTCATCCATTGTGACTAATTGACCAGCGCTCACATCAAGCTCATCCGCTAAACTCCCTTCGAGAACCACACCCTCTGGCGCCTTCATCGTAGAAGCGAAGAATTGCAGTTCGTTGTTTTCCGTTACTGAAGCATTCACTATCGATTGTTGAGTATTGATGTAAGTGGCGACCTGTTCTATACGGTCACCCAATTTGAGTCCAATGGATTCCGTTTGGGTTTGCCCTTTACTGTCTTGGTATTCGACTTTGAGAGTTTGGTTATCTTTAGTGACTCGCCAATCTTTATCGACCGCATCACCAACATAATGCTGCCCTCCCATCTCTGGGATATGGCTACGCATGTTACGTAACGTCAAAGAGATTGAATTAGCGTTCGCGCCAATATGGAAACTTTGTGAACCGTAAGATCCATCAAACAGGTTTTTATCCGCAAATGTTGTCGTGATCGCGACACGATCAACCTCATCTTGCAGCGCTACGACCTCATATTGAATACTTTGCCGATCACTTGAGTCATAACTGCCGTTTGCTGCTTGAAGCCCCAGAGAGCGTAAGCGTTGCAATATGTCACTGCTTTCGTGCAATGCTCCCTCCGCTGTTTGAGCAACAGAAAAAGCGTCGTGTGCATTTCTTAAGGCGACATCAAGCCCTCTCGTTTGTACATGGAGAGTATTCGATATCTGTAAACCTGCCGCATCATCGCTCGCCGAGTTGATTCGAAACCCCGAAGTTAGGTTGCGTTGTGACTCAACATTTTGCGCAGCTGCTTGACTCAGGTGTCTCTGCGCCACCATCGCAGAAACATTGGAATTTAAAGAGATCATCTAATCGATATGAATGCCTTATCGAACATACTGTCAGGACACATCTGAATCGTTATAGCCAATAAGCAAAAAGCCAGGGATGAGCCTGGCTTTGGTTTCTTGCTTTGTTAAATTGATTAACCTAGCAGACTTAGCGCTGAGTTAGGCGCTTGTTTCGCTTGCGCAAGGATTGAGCTTGACGCTTGCGATAGAATTTGTGACTTGGTCATTGCCGTCGTTTCTTTCGCGAAATCTGTATCTTTGATACGGCTCTTAGACGCATTCACGTTCTCGTTAATGTTGTCCAAGTTGCTGATTGCGTGGTTGAAACGGTTCTGGAATGCACCTAGCTCTGCACGGTGGCTATCTACGTATTTCAGTGCTGCATCGATAATAGCAACAGATTCTTGTGCGCCACCAACTGAGGTTACGTCGATAGTATCTACTGTTACTTTTTTGCCTTCGCCCAAACCTAGCTCGCCAGATAGGCCGCCTGAAAACTCGACTTCGCCTTCGACTTTGTTGTTGCCAGCAAAGATTTGCAGTTTACCGTCTTGGTCTACTGAGGCTTTCACTAGGTCAGTTTGACCGTTAATGTAAGTCGCAAGCTCTTCGATATCGTCACCCGCTTTTGCGCTGATGTTGATTTCTTGCTCTTGGCCGTAGCTGTCCGTCAGGTTGATTTTTAGGTCATTCTTGCCTTGGGCAACGTTC
>NZ_WXWS01000372.1:0-4959 GCF_009904715.1 Vibrio sp. V42_P2S4T144
GTTATACGAACACAACAATACCGCCTTCAAACATTTGAATTCACGAGTCGATACACATATTGAAAGCTCGTGAAACAAGGACGAAGTCACATCAAGGAGTTATGATGAAAACGAAACGTTTATTAGCCACCGCCGTTCTATCTGCTACTGCTATTTTCTCTTCTACCAATGTACTGGCCGCCACTGCAACTGTCGCAGTTTCACAGATTGTCGAACACCCGGCGTTAGACGCGACGCGCCAAGGATTACTTGATGGTTTGAAAGCGAAAGGCTACGAAGAAGGCAAAAATCTAGAATTTGATTATAAGACCGCACAGGGTAATCCAGCGATTGCGGTGCAAATTGCCCGTCAGTACGTCGGCGAAAATCCTGATGTGTTAGTTGGCATCGCGACACCTTCGGCACAAGCCTTGGTGTCGGCTACTCGCTCTATTCCTGTTGTCTTTACTGCGGTAACAGATCCGGTTGGTGCGAAATTGGTTAAGTCGATGGAACAACCAGGCAAAAACGTAACTGGCCTGTCTGATCTTTCACCCGTTGCTCAGCATGTCGATCTCATCCAAGAAATTCTTCCTCAGGTGAAAAGCATCGGGGTTGTATTTAATCCCGGTGAAGCTAATGCCGTGACTTTAGTTGAATTACTAAAAGAAAGCGCAAAAGCAAAAGGCATACAAGTGTTTGAAGCGACCGCACTAAAAAGTGCTGATGTTCAGTCTGCGACTCAAGCGATTGCAGCGAAATCAGACATTCTTTACGCCCCAACAGACAATACAGTTGCAAGTGCGATTGAAGGGATGATTGTGGCAGCGAATCAAGCGAAGAAACCTGTATTTGGTGGCGCGACGTCGTATGTCGAAAAGGGTGCTATTGCAGGCTTAGGTTTTGACTACTACCAGGTTGGTGTACAAACCGCGGATTACGTGGCGGCGATTCTTGATGGTCAAGAACCAGGCAAGCTGGATGTAAAAGTCGCGACGGGCTCTGACCTTGTAATTAATGAAAGCGCAGCATCTAAGCTCGGTATCAAGCTGCCAAGTTCTGTGGTTGAACGTGCGACAAGCATGCAATAAGTAACGCTCTTTTGGGGTAAAGACCGTCACGCTAGTTGGTAGAGGCTTGCCCCAAAACTGATACTCGCCAGATTTCTCGTGTAGAGCATTCTGCTAGAGAAGAAGGGGAGTATACGTTAGAAGTCTTAAGTTCAGGTTGGTATTAGCCAGCCTGAGCATGCAGAAAGGAGCAGTTATGTCTGCATTTGCTTTTTTTGGTGCACTCGAAATTGGCTTGATTTATGGCCTAGTCGCTCTGGGTGTGTATCTTACGTTCCGTGTTCTCGATTTCCCCGATTTGAGTGTGGATGGCAGCTTTCCAATGGGAGCTGCGGTAGCTGCAACGGCGATTGTCGCAGGTATTAATCCTTGGCTTGCGACAATAATGGCGATGATAGCTGGTAGTATGACGGGGTGGGTAACCGCTTTTCTGGCTGTTCGGTGTGGTATTTTACACCTGTTAGCTTCCATTCTTACCATGATCGCTGCATTTTCAATTAATATTCGTATTATGGGCAAACCTAATATGGCGTTGCTTGGAGAGGATACGATTCTCACTCCGTTTGAAGCATTGGGCGATGCGATGTTTATTCGCCCTCTGGTTGTTGGGGCCTTAGTTCTTCTCTCCGCTTTCTTTGTCATTCGCCTGCTGAACAGCGACTTTGGTCTTGGTTTACGAGCCACGGGTGTGAATGCGCGTATGGTTTCTGCGCAAGGGGCGAGCACTGGCTTTTATACCTACTTTGGCTTGGCTTTATCCAACGGGTTTGTGGGATTCGCAGGCGCGTTGTTTGCACAAACGAACAGCTTTGCGGATGTGACCTCTGGCGTGGGCACCATTGTCGTTGGTTTGGCAGCTGTGATTTTGGGGCAGACCCTTATTCCCGGGCGCAAGATTTGGGTTGCGGTATTTGCGGTCATCATCGGTTCGGTACTTTATCGTCTTGCAGTGGCTTTCGCTTTGAGTTCTGGCATGTTTGGTTTACAAGCTTCAGACCTCAACCTGGTTACCGCAGTATTGGTGGCTGTGGCGCTTATTGCTCCAAAGCTAAAACAGAGCATGAGAGCGAAACAACGCGTTACTGATGCTAAACAAGCGGCATCAAAAAATGGTTCTGGGGAGGCATTATGATCGAACTAAATAACATTCAGGTCACGTTCAACCCAGGGACGATTTTGGAAAATCGTGCATTGAAAGGCGTCTCTTTAGAGGTTCCAGAGCATCAATTTCTTACCGTGATTGGTTCTAATGGCGCAGGAAAATCGACGTTGCTTGGTGCGGTGACAGGTGAGACGCCGATGATAGGTGGTCAGGTGATCATTGATGGCAAAGACGTCACCAAGCAGACGGTAGCCCAACGTGCGACGCAATGCGCCCGAGTGTTTCAAGATCCATTGGCCGGGACTTGTGGTGAACTGACGATAGAAGAGAACATGGCTCTAGCGCACATGCGTGGTAAAAAACGCAGCTGGGGGTTGGCGCTCTCTACTAAACGTCGCAAGCTGTTCCAAGAGAGAATTAGCATCCTCGGTCTTGGTTTAGAAGACCGCTTGGGCGATAGCATTGGGTTGCTGTCTGGTGGACAACGACAAGCCGTTAGCCTTGTGATGGCGACGTTATCGGAGAGTAAGTTGTTGTTGCTTGATGAACACACGGCTGCGCTTGATCCTCGTATGGCGGCGTTTGTTATCGACTTAACTAAACGTATTGTCGATGAGTTCGATTTAACCGTGATGATGGTGACGCATTCGATGAAAGACGCATTAGCATGTGGCGATAGGACCGTAATGCTTCACCAAGGTGAAATTGTGCTTGATGTGGCTGGAGAGCAGCGCGCTAACATGCAAGTACCAGACTTGTTGGATATGTTCTCCAAAGTGCGTGGTGAAGAGCTGGCAGATGACAGTCTCTTGTTGAACTAAGCGGTATCCGACAAGTCACTACGCCTACTAAGTGTGATCCTCCATGGGAAAATTGGCTGATATGTCAACTCGCAGGGAGGATTTCTTGTCTCTAATTCTTCAATAACATAGTGGCATATCCGATGACGAGGAGTGCCCATAATGAACCTGCCATTTATTTTTCATAGTCAAACTATTGATGGTTTAGCTTGTAATGACGAGCAAGTTACAGTCAGGCTGAAAACCGAGACATTGGATTTTGATTCCGTCTATGTGCGTATTGAGCCGGACAATGAAGAATATCTGGTCGACATGGCTCAAGTAGGAACAGCTGGTGAATTATTACTATGGGAGGCATCGTTTCGACCAAATCAAGATCGAGATGTCACACATTATGTGTTTAAGCTCCTCAAAGACGGACAACAATACTGGCTCGATGCACGAGGCGTACAAAAGCGTATTCCACCCAAAGAGTTCCACTTTAAGTTGAATGTAGAGCATCAACCACCAAGCTGGGTCCAAGAGCAAGTTTTCTATCAAATCTTTCCTGACCGTTTTTCTGCTAGTAAAAGTGAGTCTGATATTCGCCACGCTTATGCTCAGTATGATTCTGCATCGATCGTCAAGGTGTGGGGAGATGCGGTAGGCTCTCACCAAAATACCGGGGCACGTGAATTCTTTGGCGGCGACCTCAAAGGTGTGGAGCAAAAGTTGGACTATCTTGAACAGCTCGGCGTTACTGCGCTTTATTTTAATCCGATCTTTTCTTCACCAAGTAATCATAAATACGACACCACCGATTACTTCACTGTTGACCCTATGTTCGGCACCAATGATCAGTTTGCTGAACTGTGTGAGAAAATCCGTGGTAAGAATATGAAGATTGTCTTAGACGCGGTGTTTAACCACACGTCAGTGCATCATCCTTGGTTTGATATCCAACAAAAAGGAGAAGGAGCGTATGGCAATCCGCAGTCAAAGTTCCGTGATTACTACTTTTTCGAAGGCGAAACCAATCACTACATTGGTTGGAAAGGCATTGGTAACTTACCGGTTCTGAACTTCGAAAATGAACAGGTGCGCGACTACATCTACCAAAGTGAAGATTCTGTCATCAAGTATTGGCTGAAGCCACCGTACTTGGTTGATGGCTGGCGGTTTGATGTAATCCATATGCTTGGCGAAGGGGACGGCGCGAAAAACAATGCTCATTATGTGGCAGCGTTTCGTCATGCAACTAAGTCAGTAAACCCGAATGCTTATGTGTTAGGTGAGCACTTTTTTGAAGCAACGCAGTGGTTGCAAGGTGATCAAGAGGATGGGGCGATGAACTACTACGGTTTTGCTCATCCAGTCCGAGTTTTTATCGCACGACAAGACATTATGTACGATCCAATCAACATTGATGGTTTGGAGTTTAAAGTATGGTTGGACGAAGCCAGAGCAAAAATCCCATTTTCGAATCAGCTATCGCAGCTAAATCAACTCGATAGTCACGATACTGCTCGGTTTATCACATTGGTTGATGGTGATAAGCGTAAAATGAACGTCGCGCTAGCAATGCTTATGACTTACGTTGGCACGCCTTGTATTTACTATGGGAGTGAAGTCGGTCTAGAAGGAGGGCTAGACCCGGATAATCGTCGTTGTTTTCCTTGGAATGAAATTGAAAGTTCACAATGGCTATCGCTTTACCAACAATGGATCAAGATACGTAAACAATGTAAGCCTTTACAGTCGGGCTGTATTCAATGGCTGCATTGCACTAACAACCAGTTGGCGTACGCACGTGTACTGGGTCGTGAAGCAGTCGTTGTTATGATTAATCTCAGTGGTAATGAATGTTCAATCGATTTACCTATGTGGCAACTGGGCTTGGAGGTTAGCCAAGTTATATCGTTGTTAGATGACACAGAACAGGTTGATTATAAAGGTCATATCTCTGTCAATATGTCGGCACAGAGCTGCAAATTATGGCGACTAAAGTGACACCACACTCTATATTGAT
>NZ_WXWS01000629.1:0-4928 GCF_009904715.1 Vibrio sp. V42_P2S4T144
ACTATTGTCAGCGCCATAGAACTGCTCAAGTTCAGCATGCAAGCGCACGCTACCCGAGGGCGTAAACTTCACAGAATTACTGACTAGGTTGAATAAAATTTGGTTCAGACGAACTTGGTCAGTAAAGATTTCAACATTGGGATCTATTTTGTTTTCAATGACAAGGTTGACGCCTTTACTTTCACAAATAGGACGATAAATGTTTTCTAACGTTCGAATTGTATCAGTGAAAGAAAACGGGTGCTTTTGGATATTAAACTTACCCTGCTCAATCTTCGAAAAGTCCAAAATATCATTCAAAACAGCAAGTAAGTGCTCACCACTATGTCGAAGTACGTCAATTTGGTTATTCTGCTCTTCTGTTTCCACAGAGTCTTTTAGCAATTGAGCAACCCCTAAAATTCCATTGATTGGCGTTCGGATCTCATGGCTCATTTTAGCCAGAAAGTCGGCACGGGCTTGAGCAGATTTCTCTGCTTCTTTGCGCGCCAAGTTACTCTGTTTTTCCGCCTCAATTAGCGTGGTTATATCCTGACCTTGAACAATAATACCGCTAATATCTCCATCAACTCGAATCGGCGATAAGTTCCAGCGATATACTTTGTCTCCAATTGGCACATTAACGCCTGTCAACGTAGCTCCCTGAGCCGCCATGCGAAGGTGTGGCATCAACTTTTCTTTGAAACCTTTGAACACTGGGTGCATGGTTTCAACATCGTTTTCCATGACTAACTCTTTGCGTGCTGCCGGATTGATTTGGACAAGCACACCCGATTCAGACCACACCATGATAGGAGATAACGCAAAGTTAAACAGGTCGCGGAAAGAGCGCTTTTGTGCTTCAAGCTCTTCAAAAGTGTTTTCTAGTGTCGAACCAATATGATCGAATTCCTCAATATCTGACCCCTCAAAACGCTCAAATCCTTTTTCTTCACGAGCCGAGCGAGTATATGCCATCAGGGATCCTAACTCTTCAACTACTCGATTCTCGATCCATTCTTTAGTCATCAGCGCAATCATGACCATACCGATAACTGAGGCTAGCATTGCTAGCAGGTGTTGGATTTGCAATGTCACCACGCTCTGATTGTCTTGCACAGTAAGCAAGCACAAGTCAGTCTCGGCGGCATTTACCTCAATAGGGGTTTTGATGATCAATAATTGGTCAAGCTTGTGCTGGGACTCTCGTCGTTTGAGTACGTCAAATATTTGATAAGCCTCATCTCCTACTAATGAGCTTGCCAATGGTGTGTTGTTAGCGACCAACACAACATTGTCGACGTTGCCTTCATTTTTTAACCTTTCCATCAACCCAAAGTTATTATCTAAAACAACAACATTGTAAGAGTACCCCATCACTTCACCGGTTTTAGGTTGTAAAACGGGTACACGACGAAGTAAAAGATGGCGAGTTCCCATCGGGGTCTGTGAGGGTAGATAATACCAGTTGTTGCTAAAGGTCACTTGACTGGCAAGTCGGCTAAGTATCAGGTTGTTGATGCCATAGAAATGCGCGTTGCCATCGTCCCAAATAATACCTTGATGATCGGTTAGGAAACGAAACTCCGGTGTATGGGAAGGATCACTCTGGTCAATACTCATGAAAAAGTAATTGAGTGCCTCTTCATCACGTTCTGTATAAAAATCCAATACAACATCACTTTTCGAATTGCTGTTGTGATGAATCTGAATCGCTGCAAAATGGCTATCAAAAATGTTCAGGATCAGGGCAGAGGTCTGCTGCTTGGTTCGGTCGACTTCCTGCCAAATAATCTGCTTCGAGAAGTAATAACTCTGAACAAAGATGCCTAGAATGATCGGAGCAAGTACGAGAATAATTATTTTGGTAATAAGCGTCGACAGTGAGCGACGCTTTCTTATTTTTGATGTAGTTGTCATCAATTATCTGAGTATCTAAATGCACGTTTTCTTAATGCTTCAATTCTTTCTGGAGAGTCCGATTTGGTAACGACTTCAAAATCACCAGAGTAAACAGTGGGAACTGGCTTTCCTTCTAAATCCCACTTAATGGCCTCAGCCATTGCAATACCTGTATCATCGTTCATACGCATAACGGTAACGTCTAACTCCCCTTTAGAAAGCGCCTCTAACTCTGCTGAACCGCCGCCCCAACCATTGATCATGACATCATCACGACCTAACTCTTTAAGAGCGTCAACAGCACCTAATGCTACATCGGTAGAACACGCGTAAATGAAGTCAACGTCCGGATACTTCTCCAAACTGGCTTTTGCAGCTTCATACCCAGATTGCTTTGTTGCTTTGGTGTAGTAAGCAGATTGTAGTTCAAATTGATTATCGCGGTTCACTTGGTTGATAAAAGTGTTGCCTCTGATGTCACTAATGTAGCCCTCTGAGAAGTAGAGAACACTATAGTGGCTATGTTTAGGGAAACGCTTGCCAAACTCAACGGCCAATTCACGACTTCCTTCTGCGTGGTCGAAACCAACATAAAGAAACGGCTGATGATGTTCCCAATCCCTAACAGGTGTGGTGATATTTTGTAAAATTAACTTGGTTTTCTTTGAATCTAAGACATGCTCAACAAACTTACGATGTCTTGTGGTATCTAGAGTAAAGATCAAGTAATCGGAGTTGCTTTTCAGCGCCTCCATTAAAGACAAACTTTGCTGCTTTATATCTGCATTAGGACGAGTAAACACCTGATTTAGTTGATAGTCGATATCAAGCTTATCTAGGCGTTTTTCAAACGCATCGATGTTTCGAATCCAATAATCAGAGATCTGCTGCCCTGGATAAACAACAGAAATTTTCAGTGGACGCTTCTTGTCTTTTGCTACGGGTACAGGGGTTTCTCTTACCACTTCAGCCAACGCACTAGTTAGCTGCTTCTGTTGTGGAAACTGGTCTAAAAACTCTTGATATGCCCAATACCCATTAAGAACTTGGGTGGCCTGCACATTCGGCGCAAAAGCGGCCATTGAAATCAGGGAGAATACTAACGCTTTTTTCATCTACTGCTCTTTTAGCTTTTTTATGAGCCTAATTCAGCTCTATTCATTACCTAGCCGAGTCATCCTATACTCTTGTAATCTACCTTCCTCTTAGTGCCTGTTTCAATAGTAAATTGGTTCTTGGTCTGAGTGGATGCAAATAAAGTACATTGAGTCGCTTCCTTTGTCTCGATGACGTAGAGACATTTCGCGCTTTTCATACTCAGGACCTGTAAACAGAACACCAGCCCATTATGCGTCAGTTTATTCCTACATGGTACTCCAAAAACAAAAAGAAACCGCCAATGTGACATAGGCGGTTTCCGTGTATCTTTGCGTAGCAAGGGCTTATCAGAGTGCCACTATCTCTAACATCATTTGTTGATGTTCGTCGACGACAATATTTGCTTTTGACATAACGAGCAGCTCTTTTTTCGCTTTAGTTAGTTGCTTAATATAGTACTCTGCTCGCATGGCAAGCGTCTTTGACTCAAAATCCGATGACCATTCCAATACCAAAGGGCCTTTTCCCTTCAAAGCTTTCGCTCCTTTTCCGGTTTGGTGCTGATTGAATCTTCGTTCAACATCATTGGTAACACCACAATACAACGCGTTGCGGTTATTTCGTATCAGGTAGACACTCCAACGCTGCGTTGTATTTTCCATCATGAAAGCAGTGACTCAACCTTAGCTTTTAATTCATCCAGCTCTTCTTTCAGCTGAGCGACTTCGAGCTCTAGCTGACTTACTCGATCGGAGCTCGAGCTTGCAGCAGACACAGGCGCTGCAAGTTCGGACGCATCAACATCACCACAGAACAAATGCATATAACGCGACTCCCGCTTACCAGCCTCACGTGGTAATTTGACCACTAATGGTCCTTTCTCTTCGCTTGCTAAATGCTCAAGGACCGTTTCCACTTCTTTTACATCATGAAATGTCGCGAGACGATTAGTACGAGTACGAATTTCCCCAGGTGTTTGAGCACCGCGCAAAAGCATACAGCATACAATGCCCTTCTCCTGCTCTGTCAGCTTTAAATCACCAAATTCCGTATTACAGAAACGGTGTTGATACTTGCTGACGCGGCTGTTGAACGCACTTTCGTCACTGACGAGCCTGCGCTCAATAAGAGCATCAACGGCATCGAGTACGTCTGACTCAGAGAGTGACATCACGGGATCACGGTTGCTTTTTTGATTACACGCGTTGGTTAATGCGTTCAGGCTGAGGGGGTAAAGATCTGGGGTAGTGACTTCTTTTTCGATCAAGCAACCAATAACTCGTGCTTCAATTGCCGTTAGCTCAACTTTCATAATGCATTTCCTTATTATTTTTGCATTTGACTTTGTACCTAAATCGCTTCGAAATCATACGCCATAAATTCACACAGCAGTGCAAGAAGCGTTAGCGGTTCAGGTGTTGGTGTCAGGCTAAAGCATAGCGTAAGACCTGACACCCCTTACGAATAGGGTCAGGTATCAATGCTCCGAGAGAATCGGCACTCTCGTCAAATTGCCATCTTGGTCGACCATCATTATTTTTGAACGATTAAGCTCAACTTCGATGATTTCGAGTTGCTCGCGAGCGTTGATATACGCCGTTTTTAACTTTTCAGCCACAGAGCGAGTGACTTGCTCATTATCTTGACTATTTACTTGCTCCGCAGTGTTACCAGAGTCCATATCAAGTTCATCATTTTGCATTCAATGGTGTTGATAATATAGTGAAGGCCACGTTATGACAATGAATCGATGGATTCTACAATGTTGGCCAAAACTCGAAGAAAGCAGCACGATTATATGGACACAACGCAATTGGTTGAGAAATGTTCAACTCTGCATTGCTATTGATCTAAAGACTGTTATGCCACTGGATGTTGTGCTTTAATCGAGGAAGATATTCATAAAATTAGGAAAGAGAACTATGAGTAGCGTATTTGAAATCGTTAAC
>NZ_WXWS01000380.1:0-4918 GCF_009904715.1 Vibrio sp. V42_P2S4T144
CCAAACCAAGTACTATGGACGGCGTGGTTGATACCATCCCAGTGTGGGCTGTAGAAATAGTAATTAAAGTAGAAGTTATCTAGACCTACGCCAGTCAACGGATGATGCAGCGCCATTTTAAATGCCGCTTCCCACGCATAAAGTCGCCCCATCGCAGAGGCATCTATACCATCCTCAGCGGCTCCCCCCGATTCTCGTCCTGAAATACCAGCGAATGCGTAGAGTACGATCGCTGCGATGGCGCCTAGTACCAAGACTAATGTTTTGCTTTTGATGTGTTTAAAAGCAAAGTAGGCAAATACAGACAGTGAACCGAGTAACCCACCGCGGCTCTGAGTCTCAATGATCGCAAAGAACAAAACCAAACAGGTGATAAGGGCAAAGAGCCTGAGATGCTTGGGGGAATGCTTCTCCATCAATTGACTAACGGTAAAGGCAAGGGGAAACATCAGCACTAGTGCCAAATCGTTAGGATCGCCAAGTACTGAACCTATGGATCGTCCTATTGACACGCGCGTTCCTTCGACTAAATCAATGCCATTCGCAGCGTTTTGTAATGCCACTAAGCCAATCAATAATCCGGCGAAAATAATTGCTTTTGACATCTGAGCGAGCTGTGAAGGTTTAGTAATAAGCCAGGTGATGGCCAACGTCATAATGATGATTTTCCAATAGGTATTTTTGAACACCGTTATTGCGATATCACGACTGGAAGCGAATATTATTCCGATGATCACCAGACCCCAAAATATACACAGCCACTTTAATGAAGGGTGCCAAAAAGCTGTAATCTGGCGGCTTATAAGAAGGTGAAAGGCGAGTGCGGCGAGTGCCCCCAGTGATAACAGTAATGGGATCTTGAAGTTATAGATAACAGGAAAGGCTTCGTGAATACGAAAGAATGAAAAAATAACGAACAGTGTGACAAGCCAAAACGTTTGATTGAGAACAAACAGTAACGCGAGTGGTGCGAAACACAACGCAACAATCAAAATGGGATGAGGCATAACAATCCAAAGCAGGCCGATACAGACTGTAATCGTCAGTGCTGCGATGGACTGTTTTGTTCTCACCTTGGTTTCATTCATAACGAGTATCTCTTCACCTGTCCACGCCTTTTCACTATGTATCGAGTGAGAGCATTTAGCGTCTCTTTACTCATGTAGCGAGTGGCTATCCCTGCCAGCAAACTGCATGTCAAAATGCAAATTGCGATGGCGATGCCTATTGATTGTGAAGAGTGAAGCAGGAACAGTGCCACACCGGATATAATCTGTAATAAAACCATCAGACTTAGGTGGAAAGGCAACGCCATACATTGTTGGCCTACTACATAAGTCAGGCCCAGCTTACACAGTTGTGCGTAATAAAGCGCAATGAACACCCCATAAATACCCAGAGAAGATAAGCCAAACAGCAAAGCAATCGCAACGCACGCAGAGACGACATTTATACCCAGTAGCCAGCGAGTACGACGCTTGTACAAAATGGAAATATTAATGAGTTCGCTCCATTCTTTTAACATGGCGATAGGCAGCAAGAATAAGCTGAATAGTACCGCCTCATGATAGGTTTCTGGCAGTAAGTAGGTGATCATCACCATTGCTAATGTGCCGACCACTACACTCAAACCTGTAATGTAAATCATACCTAAGTGTGTGATGCGCACTGCTTCAGTGTTCTTGCGCCCTTCTAAGTAATTAAATCGACGTGGCATCCACCACATGCCAAATGGCTGCACTAAAATACACATGCCCACTGCAAATTTTACCGCTATCGCGTAAATCCCTAACGTCGCAAGAGAAGTGTTGGCACCAATGAACCAGCGCTCAGCGCCATTGAGGCAGAACGCAACCAATCCAGCCATCATCATTGGTAGGCAGTAGTTTAGGTATTGTTTTGCCAATGTCAGCTTAGGAAGGGTGACATTGTAACGGTTAACGATGTGCAGCCAAACAAATTGAGTAATAGCAGCCAACAAGCCCCCCCACAAAACAGAAATAACATGGGGATGAACAGACAGCGCCGCGACGATAAAAATGACCTGAAAAATGGTGGTAGTGACCATGACGTTAAGCAGTGTTCTTGCTTTGTCGTCTTGTGTTCTTAACCAGGCAGTGCCGATTGCAATACTGCCCTCTAGAACGATGGCAAACATAACAATAGCAAATTCGACTCGCGTAAAAGGCGCGGGAATGGGGGCGATTAAAATGATAGTGAGCAAGCTAAGAGCGACGACGCCAGCGATGAGTAAAGCAAGTGAGTACAGCTGGTTTAGTAGGCTTGTGCGCGTATTTTGATCCTTTTCAACGCCGACGAATCGATAAAGCGCTTCATGCAAAGCGAAACTGACAAACAAGGTCGTAACAACACCAAAGGTTGTTAGAAGCTCAAGCTTGCCCATTTGCTCTGGTGAGAGAAAGTGGGGCAATACAGGCAGCATGATTAGGCTGATGCTTTTATTGATCACTAAGGCGATAGCAAATAGCGTCATGTTGGTCATTGCTTTAGACATGATCATATCCTTTGATGTCTCGCGGTGTCTTGAGTGTGCAATCATTGTTGGTAGCAATTTCGGCAGCAAGGTGCTGGGCGATTGGCAAATAACAACGTTCGGCTGTGTATAGTTGAGAAACATTGAGTGCTTCGATACCCATCGTTACTTTCATCCACGGCGATTCATTCAAAAGGCGAATTGCGTTGTGTAACGAAGCCACATTGTTAGGCGTGTATTTAATACAATTTCGGCCGTGAGTTAACACGCGGTCCCAATAACTATCATCATGTGGAATGACGACACACATACCTGCAGCGAGCGCTTCCAAAATAGATAACCCAAAAGGTTCGTTGAGACTGGTGGAAACAAACACACCACACTGTGAACGCAATTCATCTAAGTTGTTTGGGCACTCATGCCATTCAACACCTTGTGTGTTGAAGTCCGGTGTTGAATATTCCACACCTGCCACGTTAGGTTTGATGTAACACACGGTGGATTTGATCTTTTTCGACTCATCAAGTGTTAAAGCATCAAGCAAAAGATCGATGTTCTTCCATTTTAGTAAGCTAGCTGCCCAGAAAACGCGGCTTGAAATCGGATTCGCTTGTTTTGGCCAGCGATCTTTCGATAATCCATTAACAAATGTAGATGTATTCAAACCACACCAATAGCGTTCGGTGGCTGGCTTCTCTGTTTTGAGGTAGGCCTGTAATGCTTCTACCATTGATTCGCGGGTGTTTGCCAAGTAGTAAATTGCCGATGCTTTTACTAAGCAGTAGCCAGCAGATCTCGATCGTCCAATAGGGCCATGAACCATCTGTACCACAGGCTTTTTGCTAATTAATCGTAGTAAGTACAAAGGCATATCATTACTTGGGCAAGATAGGCCCAAAAAGCTATCTATTTTTGGCAGCTTCATGCACGCGTAGAGAAGTTGGAGAAAGTAGTAAGCGTTCATCAACCAGTAGGTCAGTCCATGAGTCGAGTTAAATGGTGATGGTTTTATTTTTATAACTTGCACACGCGGTGTATCACTAAGCAGTGACGCCCAATGCTCTGGATTTGTAGTGAGTAGATAACCAATCACGTTCAGCTTATCGCACTGCTTAAGGAGCTCTGCATTCGCGATTTTGGATCCACCTTGCATTGGGATGGCGTCGAACATCAATACACGTTTCATGACCGGGCTCCTCAATTGATGCTCAACCAGCGTGAAAGAGGCTTCATGCAGTGAGTCATTGGCATTGGTGTAATGGCGTTGTTATTAAGTTCACCTTCGTAAATACGTTCAATAGCGTTGATAGATGCAGTCGTCGTTAAGTTCTGGCTAGCATGTAGGTAAGCGTTTTCCGCCAGCTTGTTTCTTAATGCCGCGTCTTGCATGACTTGTTGAATCGCGTTTAACAGGCTCGCCATTCCACTGTTCTGGTACAGCAATGCAGAGTGATTATGCTCGAACAACTCAGGAATGCCTCCTGTTTTAGGAGCCACGATAGGCAGTTGAGCTAAAGCCGCTTCCCCGAGCACGAGACCAAAGGCCTCTTCATAGGCGCCGCTAATAAAAGCGTCTGCATTACCACACATCCACGCTCCGGCATTGTGTTGTTCTCCGACAAAGTGCACTCGTTCTTGGATACCAAGATCCGATGCAAGCTGTTGCAATGCTTCTCTTTCTTCGCCGTCACCAACAATAACAAGGTGAGGGTTGTTGTGGTGGTAGTTGTGCATGCGCATTGCGCGAATAAGGCGGTCGAACCCTTTGCGCTTAATCAGCGAACCCACCGACAGAAAGGTAAAGGCCTGTGATGGGATTCCGAGCCGATCTTTAATGTCGATGGGTGTATCCACGCCTTGAAGTGACACGCCGTTGTGTACGACATGAAGTTGGTTTTGTGGGTAGCCGTCCTGAAGAATTTCGCGTCCAACATCTTTGCTAACGCAAATCAATTTTGGAGAGAGGTGAAGTCCGAGAGAGAAGCGATCGCGCAATGTATAATGGCAATGAAGTTGCGTGACAAGTGGTATATGATTCATGCGAGCAGCCAAACACATCCATTGACAAGGGCCGCCGCTATTGACGTGTACCAAGTCGATGTTGTGCTTTTCGATCAATGCTGAGCCTTGTTTGATAAGGCTATTCCACCCGCTAATATCCCAGCGTGGAGCGCTCCAACCACCAACCAAATTGAAGGATGAATGTTCCGCTTCAATTCCGAGCGAATGGCACTTATCGATTAATGGTTGGCAGTTTGACCATACGAATGGCTCAAACTTATTGCGGTCGATTCCTGAAATGAGATCCAGAAGCACCACTTCACTGCCGCGAATCCAATTATCACCATAATGAACATATAGAATGCGTTTTGGCGTAGTCATAAGTCACCTCTGTCTCATCATTAATCTGCGTTAACTGCTGAG
>NZ_WXWS01000305.1:0-4910 GCF_009904715.1 Vibrio sp. V42_P2S4T144
CTATATAACAAAGCAAACGAAGAGTTTGAACGCCTTTCAAAAAGCGACAAACCTTTCTTTAGCTTAGTTTTTACGTCAAGTAATCATAGCCCTTATGAGTATCCGAAAGGCAAAATTGAGCCATACGATTCAGAACATATGACGCGTAACAACGCCGTTAAATATTCCGATTACGCTTTGGGCACTTTCTTTGAAAAGGCGAAAAAGTCATCTTATTGGGATGATACCATTTTCATTGTAATTGCAGATCATGATGCACGTGTTTCTGGCGCTAACCTTGTTCCGGTTAAGCACTTTCACATTCCAGCATTGATCCTTGGTAAAGGCATTCAACCACGTAAAGATGACCGCATAGCAAACAACATCGACATGCCGCCTACACTGTTATCTCTAATTGGGGTAGATGCTAAAACACCGATGATTGGTCGTGATTTAACGAAGCCACTAGCTCGCGAAGATGAACGCGCAATGATGCAATACGACAAAAACTTTGGTTATTTAACGCGCGACAATCTCGTTGTGCTTTCCCCTGGTGAAAAGGTATCGACCCTGGCGTACGACTTTAAAGACCAAACCATGGAGCCGCTAGAGGTGGACGAGTCTATTGTCGAGCGTGCAAAAGCAAACGCATTATTTGCATCTAAAGCGTATCAAAACAACTGGTATTCTTCCAAACACACTCATTAACACCAATGATTCCGCTGATAAAAAGGAGCTAAACGGCTCCTTTTTCTTATTCTGTCACTTACCTTCGAGAATGTTCTACTGACAACTCCTGTCGTTCCTTTCCGTTAGATTGCCCCTACTATTTCTAATTGATTAAGGAACAAACCATGCTGACTATCAATTCATTCGTTCTCTACGTTGAGGACATCCACATAAGCCAAGTTTTTTATTCGAAACTGTTCGAACGCAAAGTCACGCAGTTGTCTCCAACCTTCGCCGCTATTCCACTGACCGAAGGCTTAACGTTGACACTCAAGCAAAGAGATAATCTTTCACCCTACAGCGGAATTAGAGGTGGTGGCACCGAGTTGTCTTTATCGGTGCCCAATAGTCATATGCTAGAGCGCATTTACAAGCGCTGGAAAGACCTAGGTGTTGAGTTTGTTCAACCACCAGCGACATCAGTGCATGGGTTAAATTTTATGGCTATCGATCCAGATAAGCATCGCATTCGTGTTTTCATAAATGAATAAAAATGCGTTAAAAATGCTTTTTACCCATTCCCAATGTGACTTCAATAAATTAGACTCAAGGAAATATCAAAAGCGGCGTAGTAATAAGAAGGAATGCCCATGAGCTCAAGTATGATCCTTAGCGAATCCCTAATCGAGAGCGGAAGAGATATCCCCCTCAAAGAACTGCTTTATGCAAAGCGCGTGCTGGATAACTACATGGCAGTAGCCAAAGAAAGTAGCCCGCTTGAGCTATTAACTGAGATGAAATCGGCAGCAAAGCAAGTAGAATACTTTACAACGACGAGTAACCCGTGTGAGGCTCGTAATGTCATCAGTCAGATGATTGATAAAATCGACACCGCGGAATCTTTTGCTTCGTTCAAAGCATTAGCAGGTAAGCCATCTCAAGCACTCAATGAACTAATTGAAGATCGAGCTCAGCTGATTAAACACGAACGAGAGCTCCTGCTCGCCTCAGGCTATGACGCCTCACGAATCTAATATACGAGCAGCCTTAAAGTCATAGCTAACAACGAAAAAGGAGCTCTTAAAGAGCTCCTTTTGCTTTTCAAAAATCGGATACAAAAGACTTAAAGGCCGATATCTTCCGTTATTGCTTTGATTTGTTTGAGGTCCATTTTATAGACTTCAATCATTTGATCGACCTGACTTAGTCGTGAATTAGCTTCGTCATGTTTATCACACGCGTCCGACTTCACGTCCCAAGATTTGCCTTCTAAAAATACGTCACACTCTTTCTTGAGTTTCTCAATCTTAGGTAATAATTTCGACCGTTCTTTCTCGAGAGACTCTAATTCTTGCGAAATTTTTAGCTCTTTCTGGAATACTTCGCGGGACCGCTCAAACATAGTCGCTTGCATATCCGCTTGACGACTCAACTTCTCATTTTCTGACTTCGTCGTGTTGATCTTATCTGCCTGCTGCTTCAATTGAGACTCTAGTGACAAGTTAACCTTCTCGACCTCAGTCAATTGCTTTTGCAACTTCTTAAGTGCTTTCTGATGAGCTTCATCTTTCGCGGCGAGTAACTCACTAACTTGGTTTTGTATCTCTTGGTCAAGCGCCTCTTCACGCACTTTTACTTGAGATGCCAACTGGGTTTTATCTTGCGTTAGTGCTTGATACTTTTCTTCTAATACGTGGTAAGTCGATTCCCACTTGTTCGCAGTGACAACCGATCCAACAAGGCCACCAAATGCCAAGCCTAACACCGCAGCGATTGCGATATAGATATGCGTACGTTTGTCACGCTCTTCAATGACAACTACGTCGTCTTGCTCTTCCATTTTGTTCTGAGAACTCACCGTATACTACTCCAAGGACTCTTTTACTTTGCTAGCGGATCAATTCCGCAAACATAATTGATGCTGTATAAATCAGAAATGCGCCAATTAATGTTATAACGGTCGCTTTTTGGACTTTTTCATTGGTTCGATAACGAAACAGCACAAATGCTACTGCAATCAACACCGCAATGGCTAATAATCTGGTCATACCGCCTCCTTGTCCACTCATGAAAAACTGCCTAGGTCCGTAGACTGTTTCACAAAGATTCATTGTAACCCATTTATACGTACCATAAGGTCAACTTAGCGTAGATTTTAAAATAAGTGCTCCGATTTTAATCAATTTTGTGTCCTTAATTGAATAACTTATGTCGTAACAATCGAAACACATTTATCGTTCTGAAGTGTTTTTGGGTTCCATTCCCTAACCCAATAAATTTTATTTATGCCGTGACTCGCACAAAAAGATTGGCAAACATACCTTCATGAAAATTGATGAGGTTATTTCATTGAAAATAAATTGACATAGGGTGTTGAAATGGACCAAAAACATGATAGAGTTCACAGGTTAATGATGACCAGCATCATTAACTAACCTTTACTCATTTAATTGAGTAATTGTTCCGATGAAGACTGCAGGAGAGTGGTTATTAATCAAATTTTAACATTTGATTAGCATAACTCGCCGAAGAATTAACTATTTCAGGTGCTACCTAGGTAGCGGGGACTGTAGTTGGAGGAACCTCTGGAGAGAACCGTTAAATCGGTCGCCGAAGGAGCAAGTCTTGCACTCACGCAAGGTGAAACTCTCAGGCAAAAGGACAGAGGAGTGGAAAGTTACAACCTAACTATTTTGCTTGGCCTTCCCGCCTACAACCAATAGCTTAGTTCTTTTAGAGATCGTTGATCTCGTCCTTTCCCTCTTCTCCTTATTAGTTGTTTTATTAAGGGGAAATCATGAACAACCTACAATCTTTACTACAAACCATCGATAATTTTGTCTGGGGTCCACCGCTGCTTATTTTGCTAGTGGGTACAGGTGTTTACTTCACTTTTAGCCTTGGCTTGATCCAGTTTAAACACCTCCCAACAGCGCTAGCGATGGTATTCAGTAAAGATAAGTCATCTAATACTCAAGGTGACGTTTCTAGCTTTGCAGCTCTTTGTACTGCGCTCTCAGCAACAATTGGTACTGGTAACATTGTTGGTGTTGCCACAGCAATCAAACTCGGTGGACCAGGCGCTCTATTCTGGATGTGGCTCGCTGCCCTTTTCGGAATGGCGACTAAATACGCCGAATGTTTGTTGGCGGTTAAGTACCGAAGAGTCGATGATAAAGGCCAAATGATTGGTGGCCCAATGTATTACTTGCAATACGGTGTTGGCTCAAAAGCTCTCGCGATCATGTTTGCAGTGTTTGCTTTGGGTGTTGCTTGTTTTGGTATCGGTACGTTTCCACAAGTAAACGCGATTCTGGATGCAAGTGAGATATCTCTTGGTGTTAACCGTGAGCTATCTGCCTTTGTACTAACTCTTTTGGTTGCTTTCGTAACTTTGGGTGGCATCAAATCCATTGCTAACGTTGCAGGAAAAGTGGTTCCTACCATGGCTGTATTTTATGTGTTGGCGTGTTTAAGCGTGATCATCATGAATGCAGACCAATTGTTCAATGCCGTTGAATTAGTGCTGGTTTCAGCCTTTACATCAACAGCAGCGGCTGGTGGTTTTTTAGGTGCAAGCATCATGCTGGCAATCCAATCAGGTATCGCTCGCGGTGTGTTCTCAAATGAATCAGGTTTGGGTAGCGCGCCTATGGCAGCAGCAGCAGCGAAGACAGACTCTTGTGTTAAACAAGGCCTAATTTCAATGACGGGTACCTTTTTCGATACCATCATTATTTGTACCATGACAGGCCTTGCTCTAATCCTGACCGGTGCATGGCAAAGTGACCTTGCTGGTGCCGCGATGACGACTCATGCTTTTGCGGTGGGTTTAAATGCAGATACATTTGGCCCTATGCTCGTCTCAATCGGTTTGATGTTCTTCGCTTTTACCACCATTCTTGGTTGGAACTACTACGGTGAGCGTTGCGTTGTGTTCCTGTTCGGAACTAAAGCTGTGCTTCCATACAAACTGATTTTCGTTGGCTTGGTGGCATCTGGTGCATTCCTTCACCTCGATATGATTTGGCTACTGGCTGATATCGTAAACGGTCTGATGGCAATTCCTAACCTAATTGGTTTGATCGCACTGCGTCACGTCGTACTGGCAGAAACCAAACTGTTCTTTAGCTCAACATCGCAATCAGGTGAAGTTGAAGCAGTGAAAGCTTAGTGAAACGGCAGGTTTGCGGTCATAAACTGTCAGTCACAGAGAGCAAAACACATTAGAAATGGTAAAAACACAAAGCCCGCTATTATTT
>NZ_WXWS01000682.1:0-4908 GCF_009904715.1 Vibrio sp. V42_P2S4T144
TTGCTCAACGAATTCTCTATGCACGGCAGAACTAGTTAACCAACCCCCTTTCGTTGAAAGTTGAACTAAAATTAATTAGAGTACAAATCGTTAAACAGTTATAAACACACGAAAAAGGACAGATAACATGGATCCCATACTGGAAGTTAAGGGACTGTATAAAGTGTTTGGAGAAGACCCAGAGAGAGCCTTCTCGCTTATCGACAAAGGCGTCGATAAAGACGGTATTTTTGAACAGACAGGTTTAACAGTCGGCGTAAACGATGTATCTCTCACCATAAATGAAGGGGAAATTTTCGTAATCATGGGCCTTTCTGGCTCCGGGAAATCCACCCTTGTTCGACTTCTTAACCGGCTCATTGAGCCGACTAAAGGTAGTGTTTATCTCAAAGGAAGAGATATCGCCCACATCTCCGAGAATGAACTTCGAGAAGTTCGTCGTAATAATATCTCAATGGTGTTTCAAAGTTTCGCACTCATGCCACACATGACGGTGATTGAAAATGCCGCCTTTGGTTTAGAACTTGCCGGCATCGATGTTAATGAGCGTCAGAAAAGTGCCCTTTCCGCCTTAGAAAGAGTGGGTTTAGACCCTTATGCAGAATCTTTCCCTGACGAATTATCCGGTGGTATGAAACAGCGCGTTGGTTTAGCGAGAGCGTTAGCCTGTGATCCTGACATCCTATTAATGGACGAGGCGTTTTCCGCTTTAGACCCATTGATCCGTTCTGAGATGCAAGATGAGCTTATTCGTCTACAGAACGATGACAAACGCACAATTGTCTTCATTTCTCATGATTTGGATGAAGCAATGCGCATTGGCGACCGTATCGCCATCATGCAAAACGGTGAGGTTGTTCAGGTTGGTACACCTGATGAAATATTACACAGTCCAGCAAATGATTATGTCGAAGCGTTTTTCCGCGGCGTAAACATCGCAAGTGTCTTGACAGCAAAAGATATCGCGCGCAAGAAGCCAGCGGCTGTTTTTAAGAAATCGGAAAATGACGGTCCAGGCTCTGCGATGCAGATTCTGATGGATCACGACCGTGATTACGGTATTGTCGTCGATAAATCTAGCCGATATTCCGGCATCGTATCTCTTGATTCACTACGTTTGGCTCATAAAGAAAACCGTTCGTTAGCCAGTGCTCAATTACCGGATGAAGTTACTCTTCAGCCTGATCAGTCAATTAATGACATTTTGGGTCTGGTTGCTGGTGTTCCTTATGCCGTGCCTGTCGTAGATGAGAAAGGAACTTACTTTGGTGTCGTGACTAAATCACGTCTTCTACAAACACTAGATAAGGATTAACACGATGTCTTCAGAGCAAACTAACAATGATCCCTGGTCAAATACTGCTCCTGCGCAAGATGATCCTTGGTCGCAAGGTACAGAGGCCGCGCCAAGTAATGATTGGCTCAACTCAGAAACTGTAGAGCAAGCACCATTCGATATTATGAACCCATTCCAAGATGCGGTTTTACCCCTCGATAGCTGGGTAGAGTCCGGTTTGAACTGGCTGGTGGAACATGGTCGACCTGTTTTCCAAGCAATACGAGTTCCAATCGACTTTATTCTAACGTCGTTTGAAACTGCTTTGGTGTCTACACCTGCGCCTATAATGGTACTCATTTTATTTTTGCTAGCGTGGCAGTTTTCCAATGTAAAACTTGGTTTTTCTACTCTTGTATCCCTTGTTTTCATCGGCCTAATTGGTGCGTGGTCACAAGCGATGACAACGCTAGCACTGGTGTTAACCGCCGTTTTCTTCTGTTTGCTTATAGGGCTACCAATGGGGATATGGTTGGCAAGGAGCCAAACCGCTGCCAAATTTGTTAGGCCAATATTAGATGCAATGCAAACGACTCCCGCGTTCGTTTACCTTGTGCCAATTGTTATGTTGTTTGGTATTGGTAACGTTCCTGGCGTAGTAGTAACGATCATTTTCGCCCTGCCTCCCGTTGTGCGCCTGACTATTTTGGGTATTCAGCAAGTACCTGAAGAGCTTATCGAAGCTGGCCACTCTTTCGGGGCAAACAAAAAACAGATGCTTTATCGCATCCAGTTACCGTTGGCGTTACCAACCATCATGGCAGGTGTAAACCAAACCTTAATGCTGTCACTTTCTATGGTAGTGATTGCTTCAATGATTGCTGTTGGCGGCTTAGGCCAAATGGTACTTCGTGGTATTGGCCGACTTGATATGGGTCTTGCTGCCGTTGGTGGCTTAGGCATCGTTATTCTTGCGATTTTGTTAGACCGTATCACCCAGGTGTTAGGGGTTAATGCGGGCAACACTAAACTTCGCTGGTATCACACAGGTCCTGTTTCATACCTATTAAAACTGAAAACAAAGACGAACCAAGACGATCTAAAACTTAGGAGAAACATCAATGAATAATTCATGGAAGAAAGCGCTCTCTGTTGGAGCTCTAAGTACTATCGCATTTTCAACTTATGGTGTGGCAAGTGAACTACCGGGTGAAGGTGTCACTGTTCAGCCTGTTCAATCAACCGTTGCAGAAGAAACATTTCAAACGTTGATCGTAAACCGCGCACTTGAAGAGCTTGGTTACGATGTTAAACCGACCAAAGAAGTGGACTACAACGTAGGCTACACCTCTATTGCTAAAGGTGATGCTACTTTCTTAGCGGTTGGTTGGTTCCCTCTTCACGCCGATAAGTACACGATGTCTGGCGGTGATGATAAGTTCTTCCGTAAAGGCCAATACGTAAGTGGTGCTGCGCAAGGTTATTTGATCGATAAGAAAACCGCGGAAAAATATAACATCACGAACATTGGTCAGTTAAAAGATCCAAAATTGGCGAAGCTATTCGATGCAAACGGCGATGGCAAAGCGGACTTAACTGGCTGCAACCCAGGTTGGGGTTGTGAAATGGTTGTTGAACATCAGTTGGATGCTTTCAAACTTCGTGACACAGTAACACACAACCAAGGTAACTACGCGGCGATTATCGCTGATACAATCTCACGTTATAAAAAAGGCGATCCGATTCTTTACTACACTTGGACACCGTACTGGGTAAGTGGCGTTTTAGTTCCAGGGAAAGATGTTGTGTGGTTAGAAGTGCCATTCTCTTCACTTCCTGGTGAGCGTAAGGACATTGATACGACACTAGAGAACGGTAAGAACTACGGCTTCGAGATGAACTCTATGCGCATCGTTGCTAATAAAGAGTTTACAGAAAACAACCCTGCTGCTGCAAAGCTGTTTGAAATCATCAAACTAAATATCAATGATGTTAGTGCTCAGAATATGATGATGAGCCAAGGTAAGAACAGCTCAGCGGACATCGAGTCTCATGTAAATGGCTGGATCAAAGCGAACCAGAAAAAGTTCGACGCATGGGTCGAAGAAGCGAAGAAAGCCGCAATGTAATCATGCCTTTATCAACCTCTAGAGCCAGTTGGTGTTATCAACTGGCTCTTTTTTTACACAAACGCCCCTCCCCCTTACATAGACATACCAACACTTACACTACTCGACCATAAACCCACATTATAATTCACGTTTATTTCACGCTTGCTTTGCTAAAAACAACACAACATAACAATTAAACTATTCGAATAAATATGAAAAACTTATCAAGGAGCTCTGTGTGGGGGCCTTTGCAGCCAATTGCTGCCTTTTCTTTGTTTTCGCTTCTATTTCTGTCTATCTCAAGAGTTTTGCTAGCTTTTTGGCAGATTGACCGTATTGACTCTCTAAACGACTTAATTTACATCCTAGGTCAAGGTTTGCGCGTAGATATTGCAACGCTTTGCTGGTTATTTATTCTTCCAGCACTGTTTTCAACCTTCATGCCATTAACCGGTAAGATGGGAGAGTGTTGGAAGCGAATATTACGCATATGGATGGTTTTAGGGCTTTGGGTGCTTGTATACATGGAGCTCGCAACAGCGCCATTCATTCAGGAATACGACCTACGTCCAAACCGCCTGTTTGTGGAATACTTAATCTACCCAAAAGAAGTCTTGAGTATGCTCTGGACTGGCTACAAATTAGAACTGTTTATTGGTGCGTTAGGTACAGTTTTAACCATCACTTTAGGTTGGAAGTGGAGTAAGAAACTGACCGATAAGGCGCAGCAGGTCAACTGGAAATGGCGACCACTATTGGCACTTTTCGTTGTTCTTTTTGGGGTTGCAGGTGCTCGCTCATCTTTAGGTCACCGCCCGCTAAATCCTGCTATGGTCGCCTTTTCTAACGATCCACTGCTTAACGACTTAGCACTGAACTCATCTTACTCATTGTTGTTTGCGGTTAATAGCATGAAGTCAGAAAAGAGTGCTGAGCAGTTCTACGGAAAAATGGACACTCAAAAGATGTTGGAATTAGTTCGCACTTCATCAACAAAGTCCGACTTCACCCCTTCATTACTCCCAACCATGAACAGTAACCCCGCGACTTACCAGGGTAAACATAAAAACTTAGTGATTTTGCTACAAGAAAGCTTAGGCGCCCAATTTGTCGGTGCTTTGGGCGGTTTGCCTCTAACACCAAACCTTGATGAACTCATGAAGGAAGGTTGGCAGTTCACACAAATGTACGCCACTGGTACTCGTTCTGTTCGTGGAATTGAAGCCGTAACCACGGGCTTTCCTCCATCTCCCTCTCGCGCTGTAGTGAAGCTGAGTAAAAGCCAAACGGGTTTCTTTACTATCGCGGACTTACTAAAAGTTCAATGCTATCACACGCAATTTATTTACGGCGGAGAGAACAAAATTGACAAAAAGAAAAATCTTTTTTTTGGGTAAGGTTCTTTTCAAAACAGCAAAGGAAAATATATTTACGACCCCAACTTTGTTGTCTCTTTGGGGGTGTGGGAGTAATATCTATATAACAAAGAAAAAGCAGACGTTGGACGCCCTTCCAAACACA
>NZ_WXWS01000202.1:0-4887 GCF_009904715.1 Vibrio sp. V42_P2S4T144
TCTCAGAACGCATCAATAAATTGGCGAAAGCGTTAACGGATGGCGTTTATGAGCGTGAACATACGATCAAGCTCTGCCTTCTTGCTGCACTTGCTGGTGAAAGTGTTTTTCTTTTAGGCCCCCCTGGTATTGCAAAAAGCTTAATTGCCAAACGACTCATCCAAGCGTTCGATAACAGCAGTTACTTCGAATACCTGATGACGCGCTTCTCAACCCCTGAAGAGGTGTTTGGGCCACTGAGTATCCAAGAGCTAAAAGACAACGGCCGTTATGTTCGCTTAACTAAAGGGTATTTGCCAACTGCACAAGTCGTATTTTTGGATGAAATCTGGAAGGCGGGGCCTGCAATTCTTAACACATTGCTGACAGTGGTTAATGAGAAAACATTCAAAAATGGCAGCGATATCGAGCGTGTGCCAATGCGCCTGTTGGTATCGGCTTCCAATGAATTACCCGATGAAGATAGTGGATTGGATGCCCTCTACGACCGCATGTTGGTGCGTGTGTTTGTGAATCGAATTCAGAATAAACAAAACTTTAAGTCGATGTTGACTGTGGGCACATCGCAAGAGGCACAAGTACCAGAAGGCCTAGCGATAACTGATGAAGAATATCATCAATGGCAACAACAGCTCGACAAATTGACGCTAACCGATAATGCATTCGAAAAGCTTTTCCAGCTTAAAACGATGTTAGAAAGCAAAGTTGAAGCTCAGTTTGGCGATGTGGCCAATACCGACATGTATGTCTCTGACCGCCGCTGGAAGAAAGCCGTGAAGTTGTTAAAAGCGAGCGCGTTTTTTAATGGTCGCGATGAAGTCAATCCGCTTGACCTTCTACTGCTGCAAGATTGTTTATGGAACAGTCCTGAATCGCGAGATGTGGTACGTGAAGTGGTTCAAGAGTTCGCCTTAAAACATGCATTTGATCAACAAGACGCGGAGCAGGAAATTGAGTACTGCCGAGAGTCTTTGGTTGATGTTCAACATGAACTTGAAGATGCCTACCGCATGACGTTAACGTCTGAAGCGGCAACGGGCATTTTGCGTAAAGAAACCATGCGCTTCGATACCTCTAAAGCCAAGATGTACAAAGTTGGCGCAGCCGTTAACTTAGTTAAATTGGTTGTCTTGCAAAGCAACATGTCGGTTTCAGAATCAGAAAAAGGTGATAGCCGCTGGGTTTATGTACCCAAAGATGAGTTAGATCGAGTCATTAAAGAGGGAAGCGGTGATGTGTATGGCTACGTCAATCAAAACACCAACATGTGCCGTTTACGATTTGACGTTGACGCGGCGAATAACCTAGTTATCCGTGATATCGCGAACCGAGGCATTCTGGTTAGCCTAGTGACTCAAGAGGGCTTGGATGTAGAGCTTTACCAAAAGTGGTTAACGCAGAGCGAAAAAGCCGTAAATCAGCTTAGTGAGGCAGAACACCATATGCGCAAGGTGAAAGCGAACTTTCATGATGCGCTTCCGCATAGCTTTGTTGATCCTGAACTACCCCGCCTAATGGAGTCGAGTCTACAACAGGTCAGTCAGAGACTTGAATCAATCCAAGCAGAAAGTGAAAAAGTTATCCAACGCTTTAAAAACTTAAATCAGTTTTTCTCATAAGGAGACGACATGCTAGGTGCAGACGGACTTAACCTCGCGCTGATGGTGGCCGACTCCGGCATCATCGATAGCGCAGTTAATGATTTGATGGCTCGTTCACAAGTCATGATGATGGCAGAAAACAGAGGTGTTAAATCTTCGGTCAAAGGTCACTTGTTAAAGTGGCGAGGCAGTGTTAAAAAACGGATCACCAAGGTATGTGAGACAGAGCGTTTCCAACAAGAGCTGTCTTTATATCAAGAGGTTATTCATTGGGATGAAGAGGCGTTTTTTGAAAACATCGAAGATGTGATTAAAAAGCTGGAATGGCACTCTGCGTTTTACATGCAAGCTCGCCGAATGATGGAAAAGAACAAAGGGATGAATAACCCTATGTTCCCTCATTACTTTTGTGATCAATGGTACCAAAGCCTCACCGATGCTATAAAACAAGCGCAAGTAAGCGAGCTTGAAGCCAATAAAGAAAAGGTGCTGAAAGACCTGTATCAACGTATGGAAACCATGCGTAATATGGATAAAGTCACGGAGTCGGGTGACGCTGAAAGTGTAGGGCGCCTGTGGGATATGGCATCTGCCAAGTTGAGTAAAACAGACTTAACGGTGATGAAACGCCATGCTGAGTTTCTGAAGAAGCACCAAGGCTTGCAAGAAATTGCGGAGCAACTCGGTCGTATGGCGGGGCAAGTAAATGATCCTGAACTAAATCGTGCGCCCACTGAAGAACTTCAATTGGTCGAAGAGAAAAGTGATGAGGCGACGGATGATATTGTCGGTATTCACGAAAGCGATGATCTAAATAAGCTACTTCCCAACGAAACGATGTTTTTGGCGTATCCTGAACTTGAAGTTGTGTTCTATAAACACTTAGTTGATAAACGGCTCATGAACTATCGTACACAAGGCAAATCGCGCACGTTACGTAAAGTTAAAGCTCACCGACCTGACCATAAAGCGGTAGATATCGAAAAAGGCCCCTTCATTGTTTGTGTGGACGCGTCCGGTTCCATGAGTGGCTTTCCTGAGCAATGCGCCAAAGCCATGGCTTATGCTCTGATGCAAATCGCACTAGCGGAGCAACGTGATTGCTATGTCATTATTTTTTCTACGGAACACATTACCTACGAACTAACCAAACAAGATGGTCTGCGCGAGGCGGCGGACTTTCTAACTTATAGCTTCCATGGTGGTACAGACTTAGAGCCAACTTTGATTAAATCTATCGACTTGATGAGCGGTGATAAATATAAAAACGCAGACATGGTAGTCATTTCCGACTTTATCGCGCCAAAACAACAAGACGAGTTACTGGCCAAAGTGGATGCGCTCAAGGCGAAGAAAAACCGTTTTCACGCGATTAGCTTATCGAAATACGGAAATCCTGCATTAATGTCGATGTTTGATCACACTTGGTCTTATCACCCTAATGTTGTGGGAAGATTGCTAAAAAGGGTCAGCAACTATTAAACGCCTTAATGTTTCATGGGACAAAACGAACTGAAAGCTAGATTTATATTGCTTCGTTTTAAGCCAATAAGATCGAACTTTGGTCGAATTGACTTAAAAGAAATCAAACGAACAGAAAATGAAATATTTTTGTTTGACTATCTTCTCTCAATCCGTAAAGTAGCCACCAACGCAACGGGGTAGAGCCCTGAAGCGTAATAAAAAAAGGCGCCTTGGCAGAGTGGCTATGCAGCGGATTGCAAATCCGTGGACCTCGGTTCGACTCCGGGAGGCGCCTCCATTATTCTTTGATAGCGAATGGCTTTCGAGAATAAATGCGACACTAGCTCAGTTGGTAGAGCGCAACCTTGCCAAGGTTGAGGTCACGAGTTCGAACCTCGTGTGTCGCTCCAAATTATTCAGATATGGCCATGGCGGTATCTCGATGCCAAGTGCATCAACTTAAAACCAGCGAAAGCTGGTTTTTTTGTATCTGAAGACTGATAAATTCACACCATCTCTTTTTCATTACCTGTGAGCTTAGCAACACCATCTCTGTCACGAGTTTCTGATATTAAGTGTGACCCCATGTTTCGCACCTCAGCCAATTTCAGTTTACAATACGGGCTTCCAAAGGATTTGACGAAGACGCATGAGAAATACCGACGATTACATCATTTTTTATCACTTGATCGAGCAAGGTTCATTCAGTGCTGCCGCGAGACATATGTCACTGACCAAATCGGTCGTCAGTAAACGCATTGCCAAGCTTGAACAAGAGCTTGGTGTACAGCTTCTCTACCGAACAACGCGAACGCTAACGTTGACTGAAGCAGGACGAGCGTTTTTTACTCATGCAAAAGCGGTTTATCAAGCGGTGGCAACGGCGGAAGAATCCATTGTGGGTTTAGGTAAAAACTTATCTGGACACATTAAAATTTCGGTGCCTACTATCTCTGGTGAATTAATTCTTCCTCAAGTGATTAATGAATTTAATCAGAAATACCCAGACATCAATATCGATATGGATCTAGATAATCGTTTCGTCGATATCGTGAATGAACGTTTTGATTTGGCAATTAGAACGGGTGTGTTGCCAGATTCTAGTCTGATTGCAAGAAAGCTGGTGGATGCGAATTGGATCATTTGCGCGTCACCCCAATACCTAGCTAAACATGGCATACCTAAACAACCTCAAGCCTTGGCTAAACACAATTGTTTAGTCTATTCCTACCAAGAAACCGGAGCGCATGAGTGGGCGTTTAAAGATGGAGACGAGGTATATCAAATCACCGTCGACGGTAACCTCTGTACCAACAATTCTTCTGTATTGAGAAATGTAGCGCTGTTAGGGCAGGGAATCATCTATGTACCGCGTGTATTGGTTTATGAAGACTTAAAACAAGGCAGTCTGATTCAGTTATTTAAAGACGAAACAGCCAAATGTTTGGGTATTTATGCGGTGTATCCTTACACTCGTCAACAACCAGAAAAAATTAAGATCTTCATTGATCATCTATACACAAGCTTTCAAAGTCAAAACCATCGATTTTAAGCCAATAACTCAACACCGATCGTTATATTGGTGTTGAGCTTATGTTTCCATCTTCATTTCTAAGAATCCTCTTAAATTTAGGGGCTTACGCTTCTCCTCGTTTTCTTCACTAATATTGATAACAAGATACCCCGCACAACTGTTAACAAATGGTTTTGCTATTGTTTCTTTTAAGAAACGGTCTGTTTCTTACGTTAAATTTCTCAAATGTGAAAGATAAGTGACAGAAAAATAAAGAATTATTTTGTTTGTTGTTTGTTGATTACGTAT
>NZ_WXWS01000596.1:0-4871 GCF_009904715.1 Vibrio sp. V42_P2S4T144
ATTGTATTGAGACAATTATAATGAAAAGAATCATCTTATTAGCAGTCTGCGCCATGTTTGGTATTGCTGTCGTGGCGAGTATGGCATCAACGTACCTAATTTCGAGTCAGAAAATCGATGACATCATCTTAAACAAATCCCAAGTTCAAGCTGAGTTTCTAGCGGGAAATGCGAGTTATATTTTGGAGAACTCAGCCAATCCAATGCAAGATTTACAATCGCTTGTTGAGGGGCTGAAACAACGTTCAGACGTGAGTTATGCCGTTGTAATTGACCGTAACGTAACGGCAGTAGCCCACAGTGATAAGCACAAGCTGAACAAAACCTATAACGATGAATATACTGTTGAAGGCGCGACGAGAGGTGTTCAACAGTACTCAAAGTGGTATGCCGATGTCCAGAAAGTATGGGTGTTTGACATCATGGCACCAATTTATGTGGATGGTCAGTTATACGGTACTTTTGATATCGGTATTCCTATTACCGAAGTGAGCCAAGCGACGAATGGAATTATTACTTACCAGTTGATCTCTATGGTGGCGATCTTCGTTATGTGTGTTTTGATTCTGTCACTTCTGCTAAATAAACTGATGAGACCGCTTTCTGCGCTTAAAGACGCTCTACAAGACATCTCAAAAGGAGACGGAGACTTAACCGTTCGTTTGCCAGCGAAAGGTAATGACGAAGTCGCGCAAATTTCTTCTGCTTTCAACGTTTTTGTTGGGAAAGTACATGAGATTATTACACAAGTTGTAAATACTGGTGTGGAGCTTAATAGTTCAGCTGTCGCTTTGCGTGGGCAATCTCAACAAGCGCTCACAAGAGGGCAAGAGCAGAACGAGCAAACCATGCTGGTTGTCACATCCATGAACGAAATGATTGCGACGGTCAATGAAATTGCCTCCAATGCTGCTGGAGCGGCAAATGCTGCGAGTGCAGCAAGTAATGAAGCGCAAGATGGCTACACGACGCTAGAAAGAACCAAAACGGCGATGACTAATCTTGAAAACGAGATGAACAGCACTTCCAACATTATCGTGAGTCTTGCTGAAAATACTCAGTCGATTGGTAGTATTCTAGAGGTGATTAGAGGTATTTCGGAGCAAACCAATCTATTGGCTCTCAATGCGGCTATCGAAGCTGCACGCGCTGGTGATGCCGGCCGAGGTTTTGCAGTCGTCGCTGATGAAGTTCGCAACCTAGCGACTAAAACGGCTCATTCTACCGATGAAATTGACAACATGATTCACCAGCTACAAACTGAAGCTCAAAGTGCGGTGAATTCAATGAGCAATAGTAAGACTCTTATTGAAGAAGGAACGGCAGAAACCGAGTTAGCTCGACAGGCTTTAGAAGCAATAGCTGCACAAGTGACGACTATTTCAGATATCAATACTCAAGTAGCAACCGCAACAGAACAGCAATCAACGGTAGCAAACGAAATTAATATGAACATGGATACCGTCAGCCACTCAGTGAAAAGTGCGCTAACGGCGAGTGAGCAACTAGAAGAATCAAGTCAACAACTCGCGGAGCTATCGCGAACACTCGATCGTCACGTAGGAGCGTTTAGAATCTAAACGCCAACTGACCCTCTTTAATAAAAGCCAGTAAATGTTAATTGCTGGCTTTTTTATTTGAAAAAATCGAGTCTCAAATCGCTTAGCGGTGTTTGTCCTTTCTAGACGATAAAACAGAATACGATAAATTAGTTGAGTAAAGCTTAGCTAGGCGTTAAGTTTTGCGTTTTGCTTTAAATGTTCAACAAACATAGATATTTTCTTAGCTACATGTTTTCTAGACGAGTAAAAGGCGTAAAGCACTAAATCCTCAGGTTCGTACTCTAGAGTGACGATTTCTAGCTCACCATTTTTGATCTCATTTTGGCATGACTCAATTGGCAATATTGCGTATCCAAGCCCTGATAACGCGCCATATCTGGCGAGATGACCGCTGTTTACTTTGAATGAAGATTGCACAGTTTGAGTAATATGGCCCCCAACAGGGTTTCTGAATACCCATGGTGCACCATTTACTGCGGTAAGCGTCGTGATGCAGGGAACATGACTTAGATCCGTAATTTTGTAAGGGGTGGCGTATTTCTCAATTAGTTGAGGCGCGGCTAAAATGGTACTGGGCCAGCGTTTTATCTCTCTCGCCACCCAGTTACTGTCTGACAAAGTCCCTCTATGAAAACTCAATATTATATCAAAGCCATCGATAGCATCGCCTTTAGGGGCGAGCGTTGTATCACAATGCAAAGAGATTGCTGGATATTGATTGCAAAAGGAAACAATAGCTTTTGCCAGTACAGGTGTGTCTGGCATAAGAATTCGCAGTTCCCCTGTTACCGTGTGTGAGTGGCGCGTTACCGTTTCTAGTGCGGCGTTGAGTTGCTCCAATAACGGACGAGTGCTGCTATAGAGCTCTTCTCCAGCCTCGGTAGGCGTCATTCGCCTTGTTGTTCTATTGAACAACCTAATGTTTAACTTTTCTTCAAGCAGGGCAATGTGTCGGCTGATATTTGATGTTGGTATATTCAAACACTCAGCGGCTCGCTTAAAGCTGTTGTTCTCATAAACACAGTGAAAACTTTTTAACCAGATTTGGTCAACGTTATCAAACATTTCATTATCCCACTTTATTGGATTATCAAGCCAGCATATCGCACTTTATCCCTGTACTAAGTTACATACAATTTTATTTACAAGTTTAAGCGAACAAACAACGAGATATCGCGCTAGAACGTAATCAATAGTGGTGAATTTATGAGCTGGTTAGAACGGTTATTTGAGAATAAAAATATAATAGGTTCGCGCAAAGCGTCTATCCCTGAGGGCGTTTGGACAAAGTGTCCTGAGTGTGAACAAATACTTTATCGTGCCGCGTTAAAAGAAAATTTGGAAGTATGCCCTAAATGCTCATATCACATGAGAATGGCTGCGCGTCAAAGGTTGATCTCTTTTCTGGACCATGGAACACAACAAGAGTTGGCAAGTGAGTTGGAGCCACAAGATATTTTGGGTTTTAAAGACTTAAAGCGATATAAAGAGCGAATAGCTTTAGCACAGAAAACGACTGGAGAAAAAGATGCGTTGGTGGTGATGGAGGGCAAGTTATTGGGGCTGCCTGTTGTTGCGTGTGCATTCGAATTCTCTTTCATGGCAGGCTCGATGGGCGCAGTGGTTGGCGAGAAGTTTGTCCGAGCAGTTGAAAGCGCAATTAATACAAAATCTGGGTTAGTATGTTTTTCCGCTTGCGGAGGGGCGCGCATGCAAGAGTCTTTGGTGGCACTCATGCAAATGTCAAAAACCAGCGCCGCGTTAAACCACTTATCTGAGCACAGATTACCCTATATCTCAGTATTGACGGACCAAACTTATGGTGGCGTCTCGGCGAGTTTAGCCATGTTAGGAGACATCAATATTGGTGAACCTAAAGCAAGTATTGGCTTTGCGGGAAGACGTGTCATTGAGCAAACGGTACGTGAAAAGTTACCAGACGAGTTTCAGCGAAGTGAATTTTTACTAGCGCATGGTGCGCTAGATATGATTGTCGATAGACGTGAAATGCGCGATCGCGTTGGCCGCTTACTGGCTAAGTTAACCAACGCGAGGGTGGTCTCAGAATAGGTTGTATTAAAATTAGACTTAGTACTTGCGTTTATTGAGCCGTAATCATTACAAACCGTTCATTTTGCCCCCATCTTGGTTCCGCATTCATTAGGCTGAGATCCAACGCCGTTTGGTATGGGTCAACAGCAAAATGGTCGTTTACTAACCCCCAGAGCATCCAGTTGATTGCGGTTTCATTCTCGGTAAGCTCTTCGAGTGGCGCTTGGAGGAAAAAGTACTCATCTTCGCCATCGTAACCGAGCCGATCATAGATAATGTTGCGTAGCTCTCGATCCAAATCATGTTGGAGGTTGATTGAGTCGTACAGTTGCTCTTCTGTTGGGCCATTCTCATGGTGATAAACATTGCGTTTTGACTCTTTGTGTAAAGTACCTGCGCCAGTTTCAATGCTTACTTTCTTTTGCGAGTGTTGCTCAAGAACTTGAATGATTTCATCCTCTAGTTGATCGAGTTTACTCAGCAAAACTTGATTGTTTATGTCACCAGCGGGGGAGGCCATCGTTTGGAAGGCTTTCACTCTCTCGTAGACTGCTTTCCCGTGAGGAAGGGCTGCAAAACACTGTTCTTGGAGCGCTTCATTGGCTTGCCAAATGCCCGAGTAGAGCTCGTAATCATGTGTATATGGTGGAAGCTCTTCAGTATCTTCCCCTAATAATTCTCGCCAGTGCTTTTGCCACTGTTCTTCTTTTGCGTGTTTTACACGCGCGTATTGCTTAACCCAGCGGTTACGAAGTTTTACCCCAAAAATGGCAAGTCCCCATGGAGCGAGCAAATAAAAATAATAGTGAGAAGAGTTATCCCAAAAGTAACCGTAAACGTAAACACCAAAAGCAAGCACCCAAGTTCCAATAGTACAAGCAATAACCCCGGACATTATTGATGATTGGCGCTTTGTTTCTCTTAATGTATTACCTTCAGCACATAACCAAAAAATGCCGCCAAAAACAAAGGCAAACGTTGTCATGAAGTAGGCAATCCCCGTTCCCAAAAATCCCCAAAGTGACATGTATTATCCCTAGCCAAATATCTGCTTTATTCACTCATCAATGACTCGAGGAGTAAATGTGTTTGATTTGGCGGAGAATTTACCATTAATGCCAACTTTTTAATATGCACTCTATGACTTATTGGGAATGAGTCACAAATAAAAATAGATGGTATCAAGCATCAAAATTTAATTTAGAACCTTTGATTGTCGTGAACTCTATCTGGAAGAGTTAAGGGGGGCGTTAAGGG
>NZ_WXWS01000194.1:0-4856 GCF_009904715.1 Vibrio sp. V42_P2S4T144
GAATTACGCAAACTAGAAATCAATCAAGACAAGTTAGCCATTGAGTTTTTTGGTGACTTAGACGCAAGCGGCTGTCGACAAGCACAACATCACATTGATGAAGTAATTCACAACAATCATCACAAAGAAGTCGAAATTAACCTACAGCACGTCCAATTTCTTGATTCTTCAGGGATTGGTGCCATTGTTTACTTATATAAGCGTCTAGTTGAACGTGAAAGAAGCATGAGTATTGAAAACGTATCAGGCCAACCTTTAGAAATCATGAGCTTGCTTCGTATCAACCATGCCATTCCCGTTAACTCAAAAGGACACTAAAAATACCGGTTTAAACGGAGGTTGGCATGGTAAATCTTTTACGACGATATGCAGTAAGCGGTCTTGTTGTCGGCATGTTTGGTTGTTCGTCGTTTGACTACCCAGAACACGGGAAAGGTGGCTTGGCGGAAAGCTATCAAGATATCTCGATCGAGAATTATCAGTTTTCCCCATTAATGCCTGACGAGCCTTTAGGTCCAGAACATGGGTTAAGGTTTGATTGGCAATTGACCAAGTTACATCTAGACGCACTAATCCAAGAGGGCGCGCGCTGGTGTTTTCCTGCGGCAGTTGTTCAGGCCCTTGAAAAACAAAATAGAATTGCGCGCGAGTTAGAAGGTGGGCTTTTACTCGACGCTGCCAACGACCTTGTGATTCAGCGTCGACGCTTAAACCAGCTCGAACAACAACTCGACTACGTACTGAGCCAAACAACTTGCACACCGCCCGATGATATTGAAGCACTACGTAGCGACCTAAACATAGTCTCGGATATCTATGCACTACTTAATATCGACAACCAGTTTGCTGTCGATTCAGCAGAAATCAACCCGAAGTACATGGGACATTTGGCAGAAGCAGCCTACATTTTACGTGACCACCCCAACCTATCTCTTGTAGTAACGGGGCATGCGGATGCAACTGGAACACCCGATTACAACCAGAAACTTGCTCAAGCGCGTGCGGAACAAGTAAAGCGTTACCTAACCGTATTTGGTATCACTTCAGAGAGAGTCACTACCAAATCTGTCGGAGACAACCTGCCACTCTATGAAGGTGAAACATCCGCCGTGCGTTTAACTAATCGTCGAGTAAGCATCGAGGTTATTAGCCCTAATTCAGATAGCGATACCTCAATAAACCGCAACCCAACGGCAGGAGGCGCGCTATGAACACGATGAAACCATTTATCCTCTTAATGTTGTTGTGTCTGGTCGCGTGGGTACCTTCTTCCATAGCGGATGAGAGCAATACTGTTAAGGTCGGTGATTTAATACAGATTAACTTACCTGGAGAGGCGTCGTTAAACCAAGGGTTTCAGGTTGATCGTCGTGGACGAATTAATTTACCAGAAGTCGGCCCTGTGTTAGTGGCCGGCTACAATGAACAACAACTCCAAGACGTGATTATCGACAGGCTAAAGACCGTGTATCGTGACGTTAACAACGCTCGAGTTTTTATTAAACAGCAACAGTTGTTAGTGTCCGTTCAAGGCTACGTGGTCAAACCCGGTGAATATACCTTACCTTCTGGGTCCAACATTCAAATGTTTGTGTACGAAGCTGGCGGCCTGCGCGCTGGGGCTCAGCTTGATAAAATGATCGTGAAACGTGGAAATAAAAACATTGAATTTGACTACAAACGCTTCCTTGATACGGGTGACAATAGCCAACTGCCAAAACTAGAATCACTGGATGTCTTATTTGTCCCCGCTTCCCCACTCGTAGGGAATATTGAGCAAGAGTTTGATGCAGCAAAACTCGCGAATTCAGGTGACAGCGCAGATTCCGCTCGTGCAATCAAAATCTTTGGTGAAGTCAACGCACCTGGCTCGTTCTCATACAAGCCAAACACCACGCTAGTTGATGTCGTAATGCGAGCTGGCGGCGTGACACGATATGCCAGTGTTGAGCAAATTCGCGTGATAACAAACAATAACCCAACCATGTTTAACCTGAAAAAGTACCTTGATACTGGAGACCAAAGCCTACTGCCGGAGATCCTGCCAGGTGCCACCATCTTTGTCCCAAAACAGGAAGAAGAAATCAAAGCAGGTGCAAATGTGGTTTACGTGATGGGTGAAGTCGCCCATCCTGGGGCATACGAAGGCAAGCAAGGCGCTAGCTTCATGGATATCCTCGCCAACGCTGGCGGGCCCACTCGCTACGCAGAATCTCGCCAAATTCGCGTTATAAAAGCCGATGGCAAAGTCATCAAATTCGATCTTACCGCGCATACAGAAGGACTATCTTCAGCCAGACCACCAAATGTTGGATCAGGAGACGCGATTTTCGTACCGGAGAAAACCGATTTCAATGAGAAGTCTTGGTTAAAAGTAGCACCTAGTCGAGCGGTCGCAGTGATGGGAGAAGTTGTTCGCCCTGGACGCATCGAGTGGTCAGACGAAATGGATTTGATTGATCTGCTTGCACACGTTGGAGGCCCAACTCGACGAGCTGATACCACCAAAATTGAAGTCGCCAATAACGGTCAAATGACACAATTTGACTTAGACCAATACATTCTGGATGGCTCACCAACATCAAGCCTACCTCAAGTTTCCGCTGGTACAGTCGTAAGGGTACATGCATTGCCTGACGACCCATCCGATAATAAATCGCAATGGGTAAGCCAAAGCTCTGACGCATCGATATACGTTTTCGGGCAAATCAATGCACCTGGGCGCTATCGTTTCACCGAAGATATGCATTTTCTGGATATTTTGTCTGCCGCCGATGGACCGACAATGGATGCAGATATTCACAACATCCGTGTCACACACCGAGGCCTAGGTTATGCCAAAGTGAGTAAATTGAATTTATCGATGTACTTTGAAACAGGCGATGAGTCAATTCTGCCCCACGTTCGTCCTGGTGATACCATTTACATTCCAGAAAAAAACAAAAACTGGTTAGATCGTTCAAAAGAGTCCACGGTACGCGTATTAGGTGAAGTAAGAGACCCAGGGCGGTACGTATTCAATGACAACATGACTGTGCTTGATCTGTTAGCGGAAGCAGGAGGACCAACTGACAATGCCTACCTTGAAAAGATCAGTGTGGTCAATATGTCTTGCTGCCAAGGCCAAGCCCGAACATTTGATTTGGTGAACTTTAGTAAAACAGCCAACATTTATGAGCTGCCAGTTATTCGCGCAGGCGACACGATTTACATTCCCCATAAAGACGAAAGCTTTGTTGAAAAAGCGAGGGCCGGATTAAGAGATATTTTACAAATCACCACAACCATCGTGTTAATAGGAGCGTTGTAATGACTATTCCTGCAACTCACGCTGAGATTGAGCAAATTTATCTTCAGAGCGAACAGAAAGGCCACAAAACGATTTGTGTTGTGGGTTGTAAATCTGAAGATGGTGTCACTTCCGTGGCGTCATCTCTTGCAGAGCGCTTGGTTTTAGCAGGGCACAATACTTTGTATGTAGACCTTAACTTATTCAAACCCGCTTATCACACTGTTCACGAATTTGATGATGACGAGAAGGTTGGCCATTTGATCACACGAGAGAATACACATCAAACTTTAGTCGGCCTCCCTGCTCCATCTCTCGCCAGCACTCAGTTAGCGTACCGAGACCCAACAATGCTGAAACGAAACATTGCACAATGGTTAACGCAGTACGAGCGCGTCGTGATAGATACATCACCACTTCTCAGTGTCAACCGAAGCAATATTGCGCCTCAAGTGATTGCTGGCGTATGTGATGCTACTTTGTTAGTAGCGCATTATGGTTCTACGACTGCAACCCAGCTCGAGCAAGCCAAAAAGCTACTCGATGCTAGCGATGCGAACTTGATTGGTTCTGTCTTGAACATGAAGCATACACCAAGCCTGAAAGATGAGTTAATCCGCCAAGTTTCCAAGCTGCGTTTCTTACCAAAAAAGTGGAAAGAAAAACTGTCTCAGCAAATTAAAAAAAGCGAACTGTTTATGTTATAGGGAGCGCTATTATGACGATAAATAACACATTGACTATCGAGCAAGAATTAGTGGATGAGCATATTCTTCAGCAAATGATCAAAGATACGTGCGCCGAAATCATCCCTACCTTGATTGATCACTATGTCGAAGAGTCACGCGATCGCATGGAGAAAATAGAGCAAGCATTAAGCACAAAAGACCTTCAAACATTAGAGTTCGAGGTTCACACACTGGGCAGTTCTGCTCTCGCTCTAGGCAATCGAACGCTTTCAAGACAAGCAAGAATGATTGAGAAGTACTGTGTCGAAGGAAAAATACCAAAAGCATTGGAGCTTTGTGAAACACTTCCTCAACTCGCCAATGAATCGTTTGATGCGTTAGAAAAGCGAAAAGCTCAAGGGTTTGAGTAGTATCAGTGTCTTACTCCCTAGCGAAGCATCGCGTTTGATAAAGCGCGATGCCGACATCATCTCAGAAATTTAGGCTCCAAATTCAATCACCCTCGCCAAGCCACACACCTTGAAATTATTTGGGCATAACTTAATCAATTAAAAAGTATGGATTTTTCGCAAATTTCCTACCTTGTGCTAATACTTAAATAACGCTTTTCTCAAATTGAGAATTTTCAGCACTAGAGAGCTATAAACCACTCATAATGCCAAATAGTAGTGCTGACAAAAATCATAAAAAATGAAACAAACTACGTTGGGATGGGACTATGAGACCAAGGGTGTTACTGGTAGAGGACTCTACTTCACTAGCCATACTTTATAAGCAGTATGTGAAAGACGAACCTTATGACATTTTTCATGTCGAGACAGGTCGCGAAGCGATTCAATTTATTGAAAGAAGCAAACCTCAGCTCATCATTCTCGATT
>NZ_WXWS01000194.1:4877-7258 GCF_009904715.1 Vibrio sp. V42_P2S4T144
TACGTCCGTTATTATTGCTACGGCACACGGCAGCGTCGACTTAGCCGTTAATCTAATTCAAAAAGGTGCGGAAGATTTCTTAGAAAAGCCCATAAACGCTGATCGCCTAAAAACATCAGTCGCATTGCACCTCAAACGCGCCAAATTGGAAGATTTGGTGGAAAATATTCAGTCCAAGTTTGATCGCCACAACTATCACGGATTCATCGGTTCAAGCCTCCCGATGCAGGCGGTATACAAGACCATTGATGCTGTTGCGCCAACTTCTGCCAGTGTGTTTATTGTGGGAGAAAGCGGCACAGGTAAAGAAGTTTGTGCTGAAGCCGTCCACCGCCAGAGCGACCGTAAAGACAAGCCTTTTATTGCAATTAACTGTGGGGCTATTCCACGAGATTTGATGGAAAGTGAGATTTTTGGTCACGTTAAAGGGGCCTTTACTGGAGCAACAACAGATCGAAAAGGTGCGGCGACGCTGGCACATGGTGGTACGCTTTTTCTTGATGAGCTGTGTGAAATGGAACTTGAGATGCAAAAGAAGTTGCTCCGTTTTCTACAAACGGGCACTTACACCCCTCTTGGTGGCACTCGAGAAATGAAAGTAGATGTGAGAATCATTTGTGCCACTAACCGAGATCCATTAACAGAAGTAGAAGAAGGTCGTTTTCGTGAAGACTTATACTACCGTGTGCACGTTATACCTATCGATATGCCCCCATTACGTGAACGAGGAAGTGACATCGTCACGCTTGCCAAGCACTTCTTGACCACTTACGCCAAACAGGACAAAAAGAAATTCTCAACAATCGACAGTGAAGCTCAACATATCATCAAGCATTACGAATGGCCGGGTAATGTAAGGCAACTACAAAACATCATACGTAACATTGTGGTGCTTAATAACGACGAAAAAGTCACGGTGAGCCACCTACCCGCTCAACTTACTAAAAAGTCTAAAGTGACGAAAACAACGACGCCTGCGCATGTTGCTCAAGAGTCAACAAACATTGCACCAATCACACCACCACCTGTTTATACTGAGGAACTTTCACCTTCTGCGGTCGAACCGTCGATTACCGCAGCGGATCTGCCTGGTACACCGTCCTCTGCTGCTACCTCACCGTACTTTAACTCTGATGGAGCCATTCGTCCTATGTGGCAAGTAGAGCGTGAAGCAATTCAAAACGCAATCGCGTACTGTGATGGCAACGTCCTCAACGCCGCTGTCATGCTGGAGTTAAGCCCATCTACGGTTTACCGAAAAAAACAAGCGTGGGAAGCGGATGAAATTAATCTCGAACAATCTTGATAAACCTGCCATTGGTGAAATTTGGATCTTGCTTGATAGCCGTCTATTCGGCGGCATTGAAAGTCACGTTATCGAGCTAGCTCGGGGATTAATCGCCTTTGGAAACAAAGCTCGAGTTGTGCTAACCACTGAGTATTCGCCAGCCGCTCAGATTGTACAGAAGGCAAAAGAAGCCGCGATCCCTGTGAGTTACTTAAACTATTTGTCTGGCGAGCCCAATAAAGCTTTAAAAATTAAACATCTAACAAGCGCCGTCGCCAATCACCAACCCTCAGTGGTTCACTCCCATGGTTATAAAGCGTCGATTTTGTCGCGCTGCGCCAAACTGCTCACCCGTACGTTTCCTCGTTTGATTTCAACTTATCATGCTGGTGAATCGTCCTCAGGGAAGCTATGGCTATACGATTGGCTTGATAGAAGCTCAGGCTGCCTATCTGACCATTGCTTTGCTGTCAGTCCAAGTATTCAGCGCAAAGTTTTTTGTTCTTCAGAACTGCTGAATAACTTTGTTTCGATTCCCAACAGTCAACTCAACTATCAGGAGATCGCTTTTGTCGGCCGATTGAGTCAGGAAAAAGGCGCCGATCAATTTATTGAGGTAGCGAGGCTCTGTCCAACATTACAGTTTAGTGTGTACGGTGATGGCCCAGAAAAAGAGTCGCTTAATCAAACTGCCCCTTCAAATGTGACTTTCTTCGGCCATCAAACCGATATGGAAGGTGTTTGGGAAAATATCAGTGTACTTATCATTTCTTCTCGTTATGAGGGTCTTCCAATGGCGGCGCTTGAAGCCATGTCGAGAGGCATTGCCGTGATGAGCTTACGTGTAGGTCGCCTTCCAGATATTATCCAAACGGGTAAAAATGGTTTTATCGTCGAAGACATTCCCTCTCTTGCTAAATGTCTTCATGACTGGATGTCGATTGGTGAAGCGCAACAATCACTCATTCGCCAGAATGCTCGACAAACCATCATTGATGATTTCTCAGCGCAAAGTGTGATTCCCGTATTGCTACAAAAATATCAAATTGAAACGGATCACTAATCCATATTGGTTCTCAATATGAGAATGATG
>NZ_WXWS01000580.1:0-4863 GCF_009904715.1 Vibrio sp. V42_P2S4T144
CTTGTGTAACAGTGCTCGATTTGAGAGTGAGAATAAGTATCATTGCATGCTCTTGTTGACAACAAAAAGATAAATACAATGATGAAAAGGACGTTTTCTTTCAATCTCATCGTACTTGCGATGAGCAGTGGATACGCAGTTAGCTCAATAGCAGCAGAAGATCTTCAACAAACATCGACTCCGAGCGATGAGCAATTGGTTGTTGTAGGCAGTGTGATGCCGAAATCGATCTCCGATATTCCAGGAACGGTTTGGTTTGTTGGCCAAGAAGAGATTGCTCAGCAATATCGTGCGGGCAAGACACTGGGTGATATTCTTTCTGCAACCATCCCTTCTTTAGACGTCGGCACCGGTGGTCGAACTAACTATGGTCAGAACCTTCGCGGTAGAGCAATGTTGGTAATGATTGATGGTGTCTCGTTACAGTCTTCTCGCCCGATTAGTCGTCAGTTAGATGCAATAGACCCATTCAACATCGAGCGAATTGAAGTACTATCTGGTGCAACCTCCATTTATGGTGCAGGCGCTACTGGTGGTGTTATTAACATTATCACCAAGAAAGCGTACTCGGATGACTTGTCGTTTGAATCCTACGTGAGTGGCACTACAGGCTTTAATAGCAGCGATGACTTTGATTACAAACTCGCTCAGTCTATCTCGGGTGGTAATGAGCGAATTACCGCTAGAGGTTCGGTTGTGTACACCGAGACACAAGGTGCATTTGACGCAAATGGCGACATTGTCACCCCAGACATTTCACAGGGCTCCTTGCAGTATAATTCAACGCTCGATGTTATGGGATCGACCGAGATTCAAATCTCCGATGCCAGCAAGTTAAACCTTGTCGCACAATACTATGACAGCCAGCAAGATTCGCCATACGGTTTGTACATTGTTAACAATAAATTTGTTGATGTACGAGAGGGGTTCGATTCCGACCGTGAACATGGTACAGAGCGAGTTCTCTTAAGTGCGAACTACGCTCACGACAGCGTATTCGGTCATCAACTGATAGGCGAGTTATCTTACCGTAGTGAAGACCAAACCTTTACTCCTTATTACCAAAGTGCCTCTCAACAAAAAACAGAAGTTTTTGCTGGGCGCTTAGCGTTAGCTAAAAGCTGGGAGTCATTCAAACTTGTTTATGGTGTCGATGCGTACTTAGACCGTTTTGAAAGTAACCAGGCTCTGTTCGATCCAACCATTGCGAACAGCTCTGGGAACTTAATTAATCGAACCTATGCCGAAGTGGGGCGTTACCCAGATGTTGATGTGGCGTCTTACGCAATATTTGTCCAAGGGGATTACCAAATCAATCAAGATTGGTCAGTACAAGCAGGCTACCGCTACCAATACATGGACAATAAGATTGATGATTTTGTTGCCTATAGTATACAAAAGAAGATCGCATCGGGTAATGGTGTATCAGCGGATGCGGTACCAGGTGGCAGCACTGACTACTCTGTGAGCTTATTTAATTTGGGCACTATTTATCAGCTTAACGATGAATCTCAGCTTTGGGCGAACTTCTCTCAAGGTTTCGAACTCGCTGATCCTGCAAAGTACTACGGCCAAGGTAGCTACGATGCCGCGGATGCAAATGGTCACTACGCGTTGAACAATAGCATTAATGTATCTGACTCAAAAATGTCGGGCATCAAAACGGACAGCTATGAAATTGGTTACCGATTAGATACGGATACTGTCGCACTGCAAGCGGCGGGTTACTACTCGGTGTCGGATAACTCAATCAAGTATGACAAGAAGACGCTCCTAATCACCAATGTTGATGACGAGCAACGTGTATACGGTGCCGAAGCAAACATTAACTACTGGGTAAACCGTGATATTTTGTTAGGTGCATCAGGTCACTATGTGGTTTCTGAGCTGAAAACCAACGGTAAGTGGGAAGATCTAAGTGCGGGTAAAGCAAGTACATCAAAAGCGAACGCGTGGGCGGCTTACTATCAGGATGGCTATTCACTACGTCTACAAAGCCAGACGATGTTTGATTACGAAGATGACGCAAACAACAAACTAGATGGATACACTACGTTTGATCTTCTTGGTAACGTAACACTACCTATCGGGCAGTTAGGTTTTGGTATTCAAAACCTATTTGACGAAGACTACACAACCGCTTGGGGACAACGTGCGCAGATTCTTTATGCAGCACACTACGATGCAGCAGCGTACGACTACAAAGGAAGAGGTCGCACATTCACACTGAACTACAGTGTTGAATACTAAAGCTAACTCGCTCCAAATATCAAAAAAGCCGCTTGAAGCGGCTTTTCTTTTAGGCTTGATCTGTCTGCGCTGTGTCTACAACGTTTTCCGTGTGTTCTGAAGCTTGGTTTTGTTCTTCAGCTTCCATTTTCGCGCGTTCAGCTTTGGAGATATAACGCGGCTTATTGCTCTTATGTAGCTTAGCGTTATGCTTCTTCTGCTTCGCTTTCAAGATCTGATTGATTTTCTTCTTGCGGTTCATGGTGGTGGTCCTTTAATTTAGCGAGGCAGGATAGTTACTTTTTTATCAAGTTACAACTAAATAAGCGCCGGTATCGGTCGCAAAATTCAAGTACGTTCCTATGTCCAATCATCTATCGCGTTTTAATGGAGCCCAAATGAAAACACTGTACACCGAACGTTTGATACTGCGTCTTGTGAGTGTAAATGATGCACCATTTATACTAGAACTTTATAACCACCCAGACTTCTACCGTTTTGTCGGAGACAAACAAATTCGTACCGAATATGAAGCGGCGCGTTACATAAAAGAAAACATGCTACGCATGCAAAAAATTAGAGGCGTGAGTTTACTCGTTGTAGAGAAGAAAGAAGATGGACAACCCATCGGGATTTGTGGGTTGGTTAAACGTGACACATTACAACACTATGATCTCGGATATGGATTTTTACCTTCCGCTTATGGCTTCGGCTACGGAACGGAGTCTGCAACCGCAGTGCTGGAATACGCTAGAGAGGAAATGAAACTCGATAATTTGGTTGCCATCACCAACAATGACAATATTCGTAGTATAAGTTTGCTCAAAAAACTGGGCTTTGAGTTTGAACGAGTTGAGCAGCAATATGATAATGGCCGCACGTTAGAACTTTACACAATGATGTTGTGATTTTTGGATAGCGCATGAGCGATATTTTACTTGGCAAACTCGCCACTGAATTTAAGACAGTAAAAGCCATGGTAGAGGTTTACTGTCATGACCATCATGGAACAAAACGTGACTTATGCTCAGAATGTCATGAGCTGCTTGAATACGCAGAAGTGCGCCTCGACCGCTGTCCTTATGGAGAGAATAAACCGACGTGTAATAAATGTCCGATTCACTGCTACAAACCAGAGCCGAAAGAACAAATGCGTTTGGTCATGCGTTACTCTGGCCCCAGAATGTTACTGAAACATCCCATCTTGGCGGTTCGTCATTTGCTTCATGAAAAGCGAATGGTACCGGAAAAGCCTGCAGCGAACGCGTCAAACCGTCACAAGCGTTTATCTAAACAAAAATGCGAAGAATAAAAAAACGAGGGCGACATGCCCTCGTTTTCGTTGAGTAGAAGCGGCGTGGTTAGAGGCCAGCGGCCATACGCTGCTTGGTTTTGCTCGCAGCAAGTAGCATGTATACGCCAGTCGCAACCAAAGCGGCAAACAAGTAGCCTAGCAAGCCGTGTTCTTGGCCCATAAATTTATCAGCGACAACAGGACCAGCAACAGAGCCGATGCTGTAGCTAAACAGCATGACTTGTGTCGCAGAGACAATAAAGCGTTCATCAAGTCCTTCGCAACCTAAGTTGATTGCAATTGGGTACAAGGCAAAAGTAGCTGCACCTAAAAAGAATAATGCAGCAGCCAATACCACGGCTGACGAGGAAATAAACGTCATACCGATCGAAAAAATACCCAAAATACAGAAAAACGCCATTAGCACTGTGCGGCTCATGTATTTGTTTAACGCGGTCACCATTGGTTGAACTAGCATGCCACCTAGAATCACTAGCGCCATCAATGTACCAATGTCTTGATGGCTAATTTTACGGTTAGTTAACTCAACTGGCATTAATCCGTAGATCGCGCCTAAGGTCAAACCTGAAACAACACAACCAATAATTGCTGCATGGTTTAGTTTGGCAATTTGCTTAAATGATAAAGCGGTTGATTCATGGCTGTTTGGCTGCTCACACTCAATGAACATTAGCACCAGCATCGCCATTAAGATCAACGTCGTGATCGCAATAAACGGAACGCCGCCACTTACGCCAAGCACGCCAATACCAAACTGGCCTAATGCTGAACCACCATAAAGCGATAGCATGTACAAGCTCAAACGTCTCGCACGCGATGCTTCGTCTCCAGACATTAGCCAAGATTCAACAATGACAAAAACACCAGCAACCGCGATACCCGCAATAAAGCGAGCGGCAAGCCACATCAATCCGTTAGCAAACACGGGTAGTGTGACGATAGTTAGCGAAAATACGGCCAAGCAACCAATAAACGCGTTACGGTGACCAACTTGACGTACGATACGTTCAATAAAAATAGCACCGGTTAATAAGCCGCCATAAAACACACTCGCCAACCAACTCGCGTAATCTGCTGAGATGTTGTATTCACCGAGCATGAGAGGGATCAAGCTCATTAAATAGCCCGAAGCCACCGCATAAAGAGACAGTGCGACGACTGGAACTGTAACTCGTGGTGATGCTGCAGGAACGACTGTGTTTTCCACTGTTTTGCGCCTATAAGTTAAATGAAATCTAAGGGTTATTCGGCGCGAATATGAGGCTAATAGTTAGGCAAGTAAAATGATAAATTTAAGTCGTTTCGATAAATAATATTTG
>NZ_WXWS01000144.1:0-4862 GCF_009904715.1 Vibrio sp. V42_P2S4T144
GTTGATCATCAAGAACAATATTGCTCTTCAACTTAGACGACTACGTTTATGTGAAGAGCAAATTCTGCTCTACAAATCGCTGCGGTTTCTCGTGCCCTTACTCGCTCCTCCCGCGCCTCCATACGGCAGTTTTTGAAGAAGTAGATTCAACGTCACTTAATCAACCTAAAGATACGAAATCTTGTTTAGCTATACATACACGGCCTTGGCGACCTCGGCAATAACTAAGCATTACTTAGTATACACAAATCAGAAAAACTAAGATAATCTTAGTCATCCAAGTCCTTCGTATGAACTTTAAGTGTTGTTTAATAACCCACTCCCAGCCCGCCTTAAGCATGCGCGTAAACAAGCGAATCTGTCCCAAAAAGCACTGGGCATCCGTATCGGCATGGATGATAGTTCTGCAAGTGCAAGGATGAACCAATACGAAAGGGAGCGCCATACTCCCGACGTAAAAACGCTCAAACTTATCGCAGATGAGCTAAACGTACCTCTAAACTATTTTTTTTGTGAAGATGAAATCACCGCTGAACTTGCTGTGAATCTCCACAAGCTGTCAAATGATGACAAGCAAAGAGTGCTTGAGAGCACAGCCCAGTTGATTGCGGACGCAATCGCTACGAACAAGTCGAGTACGTAATTGGGATTAAACGCCTAAGAATACGTATCAATACCAAAGAATCAAAGAGCATAACTAAGGGTTCAACATGGCTACAACAAAAGCACTTGTGGTTTTTTCCGGTGGGCAGGACTCTACGACCTGCTTAATCGATGCATTAAATACATATGATGAGGTTCATGCTATAACGTTTGATTATGGCCAGCGTCATTCAGATGAAATAGATATCGCTATCGAATTAGGTAAGCAACTTAACATCAAAAGCCACAAAGTCCTGGATGTAAAATCAATTAATGAGTTAGCGATAAGCTCGCTGACAAGAGACAACATTCCGGTATCTAATGACTTAAGCGACGCTAACGTACCCAATACATTCGTTCCAGGGAGAAACATCCTCTTTCTTACTTACGCATGTATCCATGCTTACCAGCTTGGTATTCAAGACATCATTACGGGAGTTTGCGAAACAGACTTTAGTGGTTACCCTGACTGCCGAGACAACTTTATTCGCTCTCTAAATCTCTCTTGCAATTTAGGTATGGATAAAGCCTTCAATATTAAGACTCCTTTAATGTGGCTTACTAAAGCAGAGACCTGGGCTCTAGCTGATAAGCACAATATGTTGGAGTTTGTCCAAAACAATACTTTAACATGTTACAACGGAATCGTTGGTAAAGGCTGTGGTGAATGCCCAGCGTGCCTACTGCGACAAAGCGGCTTAGAAGAATACTTAGCGAGCAAATAGTCTTTGTTAGCGGTAATAGCGGTGGGATGAAACCTTTTGCGTTAGCTTCTAAACGCTTTATCTCAGCGTGAAACTCCAGCCAACAGAGCTTCATTTTGATGCCGCCAGATTGGTGGCATCAATTAAATGCGAAACGATTGTCGAACCAAAGATAGCACCACACCACAGCAGTCAACACTTCTTAGCTTTTACAACGCTATAAACTGTTTAGATATATCGACAATGTTTCGATAGCAAAGCTACCAACGGCATTACTCGCGAAACCGGGATTAGATAGAAAAGCCACTTCGAATGATGACGAGCCTCTCGTCTAAGCAATACTCAAATATTTATGAGTTTGAACAGACAAACGCCAATTGCGGGCAATACACGTATCAATACACAATTGCGTAGCACGAGGCTTCTGGCTAATTGGTTGTAGTGCAATGATAGTCTCAGCCGCCACGTTCGCATTTGCTAAAAGATCATCAAGGTGGTCGATGTCTTTCTGGGTGCCGACTGGATGCTTAATCTCATTTGCCCGCTCTAACGCGCTATTAAGCACTGGCAGTTTACCTTTCATTGCTACTTTTGGTGACACTGTCACCCACGTATTTTCTGAAGTAATCACTTCTGATGTGCCACTGGTTTCAATTTGGCATTGGCACCCCATATCTTCAAACGCCTTTGTTAAAGGGCGCAGATCATAAATACAAGGCTCTCCACCAGTAATCACGATATGCTTAGCATTAAAGCCTTGCTGTTGATATTGCTCTACGATGTTCTCGGCAGATGCAACACACCACGTCGGAGAATCTTCCGTTTTCACCAGAATATCGCCTATTTGACGTTGATCATTCTCATCTGCATACCACGTTTGTTTGGTATCGCACCATGAGCAACCAACCGGACACTCTTGAAGCCGAACAAAAACAGCAGGGACTCCAGTAAAAACCCCTTCCCCTTGGATGGTTTCAAACATCTCATTTAGCTTATACAACGCAGAACTCACTCAACTCATAACATTTCGAGGCGAAGACCATAATGGACACGCGTGTCTAGGTCAATTTAAACCAAAAATTAATTGTTAAAATAGACCATTTTGTAGTTTCATAGCGTAATGAATATAGGTTTCTGGTTAACGTTAAACCAAGCCTTATTCACTGACAGCTCCCAAAAAACTTTAAGGTAAGAAATGATGTATAAACTGATCGCACTAGATATGGATGGCACGCTACTCAATAGTGATAAAGCCATTTCTGAAGAAAACAAACAAGCGATCGCAAAAGCTCGAGAAGCAGGCGTTACTGTCGTTCTCGCTTCTGGTCGCCCATTAGAAGGAATGCAAGACAAGCTCGACGAACTGAATATCCATTCCGATCGAGATTTTGTTCTTTACTACAACGGTTCGATGGTCAAGAACGTAGGCACAAACGACATCATCCACCAGCAAATCATAGATGGTAAAGCTGCAAAATTGGTGGCGCGAAAAGCCGAAGAGCTAGGTGCGTACGTCCATGCTTTTAGTCAAGTTCATGGTTTAATCACCAACGAACACAACCCTTACACCGATATTGAAGCAAAGATAAATGGCTTAAATGTCACCGAGATGAACTTCGAATCACTAGAAGACGATCATCCAATCATCAAAGCTATGATGGTTGCAGAGCCAAGCAAACTAACAGAAGTTATAGCAGCACTGCCAGCTGAAATGCGCGAAGCGTTTACGGTTGTTCAAAGCGCTCCGTTTTTCCTTGAGTTTCTTAACCCTGCGAGCAACAAAGGTATTGGTGTTGCCGCAATTGCCGAGTATCTGGGAATTAAACCGGAAGAAGTTATCTGTATGGGTGACGCAGAAAATGACCACCACATGCTGAAATACGCTGGCCTTGGTATCGCGATGGCAAATGCAATGGAAGAAACCAAGCAAATCGCTGACTACATTACGGCAAGTAATGATGAGCACGGTGTCGCTAAAGCTATAGAAAAGTTCGTGCTCAATGCATAGCCCTTTCCGCCATGTCTGTTGCGTTAAGCTTCTTACGTTTAACACCCCTAGCCGTCCAAGATAGGCAAGCGGCGTTGTTCGTGGACTAAACGTGTAAAAGCCTTGCTGTAATGCAAGGCTTTGTTTTTACTCAAATACTAATAGATAACAAATACAGCCATCAATCTAGCAACGTTTTGCTCGGTTGGTTTTCACAAGTCAGCTTCCTTGCAAGCAGCATAAATAACAACATTAATAATGGATAATGTAACGTCGACAAGACTAATGACCACAAACCGCTAAACGATACGATATTAGCCGAGTACAAATAGAGTTGATCAACAAGCAACAATGCTAGCGTCACAAAGATCATCTGCCGAGTATCTAAATGTGCTTTCGACTCTTTAAATGTCATGACCAACGCTGATGCAGTGATTAAAATTGCTAACCAGCGACCAAACACAGGTAATGGCCAGATGACGGAGATGACCGCTGTTGTCGCAGTCATAATGAACCAGACGCCTTTTGAGCTTAGAACTTGATCAACGTTCACATCTTGATTTGTCTCCAGTCGAAGAACATGCCAAGCCACCAAGCTGCCTAACAGCGCGCCAAATAACATATCTAAAATAAAGGCACTGCCGAGGAAAAACTTACCTAACACCACAGTAAGAGTGATGAACACGAAGACTGCCGTTGTTCCATTCAAACCAAAATACTGGGTTCTATGAAACAAGAACGTCAGCACACAAAACCACACAGCGATAGGCAAGCTAGGAAAACTAAAGCCAAAGCTGTGCGTTAACTCCATCATTGGTATATAGACATGTGGGCGCGGTAGCGAAAAGCCTTGTTGAGCGACAAGCACCATAAGCGACGTTGCACTAATTGCGAAAAAGAGTCGGTACACAAACCGGCTACCAAAGCGCATCATGGCAAAAGGAAATAGAAAGAGTAGTACCGTCGGTTCTGTCAGATCTATAACGAGTTTCGAGATCTGACTAGCTACCTCGTAACTCGTTTCTGACAACGCCCCTACCCAACTCTGTAAATCTATCAGCCACGCCAATTCAACCTGACGAAATGAAGGCGCGGATTCGATCAACTGAGTCACATAAGATACTGATTGCTTGGTAGCTTGATCAAAAAACTGAGTGGCTTGTGGCCATTGCTCAGGATAACGATATAAAGATGATGGTAATTCAGATGGGCTAAGCAACATCGCTGACGCAACTTCTACTCCATAATGAGGGGCAAACCAAATAGGCAGTTCATTTCCACCTAAAGAATTATTCATAGAAAAAGCGATAATGTCAGAGTCTGATATACAGTCGTAAAAAACCGCAGTGTCCGTTCTGCCAAGCTCCTCTCCAACCGTAACCACTATACCGGTTTCTTCCCACGTTTCTCGTTGAGCAGCAACTTGTGGAGACTCACCATCAATAATGGTTCCGCCAGGTAGAGAAATCTTATCCGTTAATACTTCATGAACTAACACTAACTTGTCATCAGCGCGAACAATACAGAGC
>NZ_WXWS01000237.1:0-4823 GCF_009904715.1 Vibrio sp. V42_P2S4T144
TTTTATTAATTTGCGAGTGACATATTTATTTAAGTTATAAAATTAGTTACTGGTGCCAAATAATAGGTACGTTGTTGCAATCATTTAGTGGATTGTTGCGAGGCGGTGTGGAAAACTCGTAAATAGATAGTGTGAAATCACCAACTTGTACTTAAGTTATTTTACGTCGAAATAAAAGTATAGATGCGCTTCGTTTAGCGCATTTAGTATTGTTTTAACAATAACTTAAGGAAGAGCGATTATGCACCTTAAAAACGGCAACGCAGTGAAAAACGTGTTCACACTAAGCACACTCACCGCTTCTTGTCTTATGGCCTTCAATAGCTACGCAGCAGTTGACTGTGCCCCTCTAGAAACTTGGCAATCATCAAAAGTTTATAACGGTGGCGACCAAGTTCAGCATGAAGGTAATGCTTATAAAGCGCGTTACTGGACGCAAAACAACAATCCAGCGCAATCTGGTGAGTGGGGCGAGTGGGAAACACTTGGCGCTTGTGATGGCACTGGACCGGTTGATCCACCTCAGAATGAAGTCCCGACGGTTACTCTGACATCGCCTTCTGCGTCGGCTTCTGTGACTGCGGGTGATGTTGTTAACCTAGCTGCAGATGCGGCAGATACTGATGGGACTGTTAGCAAAGTAGAGTTCTTTGTTGATGGTGTATTAGTTGGTCAGGCAACGTCTGCGCCGTATGCTGCATCGTGGACAGCAACTGAAGGACAGCACGAGTTCTCTACCAAGGCCTATGACGATGCAGGTGCCGTTAGTACGGCAAGTGTTGTGACGTTAACTGTGGCATCAGCGCAACCTGGTAACGAAGCGCCGACAGTGGATGTCGCGCTTTCTGCGAGCTCTATTGACCTGGGTGGTTCCGTAACACTGACTGCAAATGCTACGGATGCGGATGGTACCGTTGCTAAAGTTGATTTTTATGTTGCAGGTGTGCTTGCTGGCACTGCTACAACAGCGCCATACACGCTGGATGTAACCCCTTCACAAGCTGGCTCATTAAGTGTTTATGCGAGAGCAACCGATGATGCTGGAGCAACAGCAGATTCTGCAATTGCGACGTTAACAGTAAACGGCGGCGCAGTGACATCTAATTGTCGTCCTGATGGTCTTTATCAAACAACGGGTGTAGATGTTCCTTACTGTTCTATTTATGATGAAGAAGGTCGTGAGAAAATGGGGGCTGATCACCCACGTCGTGTAATCGGCTACTTCACCAGTTGGCGATCAGGTGACGACCCACAAGCGACTTACCTTGTTAAAGACATTCCTTGGGAACAACTTACTCACATTAACTACGCGTTTGTGAGCATTGGTTCTGACGGCAAAGTAAACGTTGGCGACGTAAATGATCCTAACAACCCTGCTACAGGTAAAACTTGGCCAGGCGTTGAGGTAGATCCTGCTCTTGGTTTTAAAGGTCATTTTGGTGCACTAGCAACTTACAAGCAAAAACATGATGTTAAAACGCTAATCTCGATTGGTGGTTGGGCTGAAACGGGCGGTCACTTCGATACGAACGGCGATCGTGTAGCTGATGGTGGCTTCTACACCATGACGACGAATGCGGACGGTTCTATTAATCATGCTGGTATTGAGAAGTTCGCAACTTCTGCCGTTGAAATGATGCGTCAGTACAAGTTCGATGGCCTGGATATTGACTATGAATACCCGACGTCAATGGCTGGTGCTGGTAACCCTTACGACAAAGACTTCATGGAACCACGTCGTCAGTATTTATGGGCGTCTTACCAAGAGCTGATGAAAGTATTGCGTGAGAAACTTGATGCGGCATCCGCGCAAGATGGTATTCATTATATGCTGACTATCGCAGCACCATCTTCAGGTTACTTGCTACGTGGGATGGAAACCTTCGATGTAACTAAGTACCTAGACTACGTAAACATCATGTCTTACGACTTGCATGGGGCTTGGAATGATCACGTTGGTCATAACGCGGCTTTATTCGATACAGGTAAAGACTCTGAGTTAGCGCAGTGGAACGTATACGGCACTGCTGCATACGGTGGTATCGGTTACTTGAACACAGACTGGGCTTACCATTACTTCCGTGGTTCTATGCCAGCAGGTCGTATTAACATTGGTGTTCCTTACTACACCCGTGGTTGGCAAGGTGTTACTGGTGGTGAAAATGGCCTTTGGGGCCGAGCGGCACTACCAAACCAAGCAGAGTGCCAACCGGGCACAGGTGAAGGTGAGAAGAACAACTGTGGTCACGGCGCTATTGGTATCGACAACATGTGGCATGATACCGACCCTAAAGGAAACGAAATGGGCGCTGGTTCTAACCCAATGTGGCATGCTAAGAACCTAGAAAACGGTATTTGGGGCTCTTACGCAGCTGCTTACGGTCTCGACCCTGTCAACGATCCTTCAGATAAGTTTGTTGGTACTTATACCCGTCATTACGATAGCGTTGCTGTGGCACCTTGGTTGTGGAACGCAGAGAAGAGCGTATTCCTATCTACGGAAGATAAAGCTTCTATCGAGGTGAAAGCCGATTACGTTATCGATAAAGAGATCGGCGGTATCATGTTCTGGGAACTAGCCGGTGATTACAACTGTTACGTACTGGATGCAAATGGTAATCGTACGGCAGTAGATGCAACTGAACAAGCTTGTGCGGCGGGTAATGGTGAATACCACATGGGTAACACTATGACCAAAGCTATCTACGACAAGTTTAAGTCTGCGACGCCTTACGGCAACAAAGTAGCGACTGGCCCAACACCAACTGAAGCAGTAGACATTACTGTTAGTGTTGGCGGCTTCAAAGTTGGCGACCAAAACTACCCAATTAACCCGAAAATCACGTTTACGAACAACACTGGTCAAGCGATCCCTGGCGGTACTGAATTCCAATTCGATATCCCAGCATCTGCGCCGGACAACGCGAAAGACCAATCAGGTGGTGGTTTGAAAGTGATTGCTTCTGGACATACTCGAGCAAACAACATTGGTGGCTTAGATGGCGTAATGCACCGTGTGTCGTTCTCTCTACCAGCATGGAAAGACTTGCCAGCGGGCGGCACTTACGAGCTTGATATGGTTTACTACCTACCAATCTCTGGTCCGGCTAACTACTCAGTGATTTCTGGTGGTAAAGAGTTTGCGTTCAAGTTTGAACAGCCAGATCTACCAATTGGTGATCTCAATGCGGGCACGGGTGGTGGTACCACTGAACCAGGTACGTGTGATACGACAGGTTTAGTGACATACCCAGCTCTGCCACAAACGGATTGGGCAGGTAATCCAAGCCACGCTAACCAAGGTGATAAGATCATCCACAACGGTGTGGTTTACCAAGCGAACTGGTGGACAGCGGCTGAACCGGGTACAGATGGTAGCTGGTCAACGGTATGTAACATCTAATTATTATGGATTATTTGTTATAGCCTAATGTTTACAGGCACTTAAACAAAAGCGCACGATGATTATCGTGCGCTTTTTTGTTGTGATAGTTTGTCGTTTAATCGAATTGGTAACTTTCGGGTATGACGACAATACCTTTGTCTGAGATTTTAAATCGCTTCGCATCTTCAAGTTTGTTGATGCCAATTTGAGTATGTGGCGGAATACGAACATGTTTATCAACTATGCAGTTGACCAACTGACTTCCTTCACCGACTTCTACGTCATCAAAAATGATGGAATCGACTACCGTTGCACTATCTTGAATGCGTACGTTAGAGGAGATTATGGAGTGCTGTACTGAGCCTCCGGAATTGATGACACCGGTAGCAATGATGGAGTTAATAAAAATGCCTTCATTACCCGTGGCCGACGATACAGTACGAGCTGGTGGAAACTGCGGCTCGTAAGTACGAATCGCCCAATTGGACTGATAAAGGTTCATTGGCGGCACAGGTTCTAGTAGATCCATATTCGCTTCATAGAAGGAATCAATGGTACCCACGTCGCGCCAATAGCAATCTTTATCGACGCGCCCTTTACTGCCACAGAATTGATAAGCGTAAACGGATTCGGTATCAATCAGCTTAGGTATGATGTCTTTTCCGAAGTCATGGCTTGATGAATCGAGTTTTGAGTCTTCTTCAAGCGCTTCTTTCAAAACATCCATATCAAAGATATATATTCCCATAGAAACAAGGCTTCTGGTCGCGCTTCCAGGAAGAGTAGGTGGGGTTTCAGGTTTCTCTATAAACGAAGTAACGAGCCCGTTTTCTGCGGTGCCCATTACACCGAATGCTGAAGCATCCTCTACGGGAACATCCATACAGGCAACGGTGAGCTTAGCACCTTTCTCTTTATGCTCTTCAAGCATTGCGGCGTAGTCCATTCGATAGATATGATCGCCGGATAACACAACCACATACTTTGCATCATTTCGCGATAGCAACCACATGTTGTGATAAATCGCATCGGCGGTTCCTTCATACCATGCACCACCTTTGCGCATTTGTGGTGGAACAGCAGTGATGTACTCGCCTAGCTCTGGATTGAATATCGACCAGCCGTCTCGTAAGTGTTTTTGAAGTGAATGAGATTTATATTGGGTTAAAACAAGGATCTTGCGTAAACCCGAATGTAAACAATTGGTTAGTGTGAAATCTATAATTCTATATTTTCCGCCAAAAGGTACGGCTGGCTTGGTTCTGTCATCGGTGAGTGGGCTGAGTCTAGACCCCATCCCTCCTGCTAAAATTACGGCAAGTGCGTCTTCCATAGTATTCCCTTTCCCTTTTCTGACATGCATCAAAACGGTGCTAACCTGAAGGAGGTGGTATGCAACGCAGAGGTTTTGAAAAGCATGTGCTAATGTGCTTATTAG
>NZ_WXWS01000199.1:0-4819 GCF_009904715.1 Vibrio sp. V42_P2S4T144
ATATTTAAACAATACTGTTTTTATATACAGTAATAAGTTTGGAGGTGAAGTATGTTGTGGGAAACCCTTGAAAGAGTAAACCGCTTACGCCAACAAGCACTTGCAAATCCTGAGTTTGTTGAGTCAGCAAAAGAGCACGAACAAGCACTTCAGGAGCAAGAATACCATTATCAAACTAAGAAAAAGCGTTCAGCCAAAGACAAACAAGGTAAAAAGTCGCTGGCCGATATCTATAAAGAAGTAGAGTTTGGCGCTGACGCTCGTCATTAATGTATTCACTGCGGCATTTTTCATTTCTTCATACGCTGCAGTATTCGTTCAAATTTATTCGAGAGCAGTGGGAGACCGCTGCTCTCGTTGACCTGCCTATAATTTACTAATGAAGTTCAGCTGAGCAAATTATCACTAACACTTAGCAATTCTCTCAATGATCTTGTTGATGTAATGATAATGACAACGGTTTGCATTTGTATCTTTGTTGTTATATAAAACCTCCCTTATTAATCGTTCTGTTGAATAAGAACGGCAAACGTGATCAACGAATGAGAGCTTTGAATAACTGTTATTCGTAAATGGCTATTAGGTGAAGTAGGGATGTTGGAAGCTAAAGCACTCCAGTTTGAGATTGAAGGCAAGTCATTGCTAAAAGCGTTTGATGTGACATTTGAACCCGGAAAAACATACGCCCTTGTTGGACACAATGGTTCAGGAAAATCCACATTGTTAAAGTTGCTGGCACAGCAACAGCAATACACAGCTGGTGACGTGGTTCTGCATGGAACGAGCATTAACGATCTCTCAGCGAAAAAATTCGCCCAACACATTGCCTACTTGCCTCAGCATCTTCCGGTGACCGACAGTATTTTAGGTCGAGATTTAGTCGGTTTTGGTCGTTATCCATGGCATGGTTTACTTGGACGTTTGAGTAAGAAAGATCACGACATTGTTGAAGAAGCAATGGCGATGACAGGCACACTAAAATACGCAGATCGCTTAGTGGACACGTTATCTGGAGGAGAGCGTCAACGTGTGTGGCTAGCTATGCTGTTAGCCCAAAAAACCGAGTATTTGCTTCTTGATGAGCCTTTGTCTGCGCTAGATATCAGCCATCAAGTCGATATGTTGAAGCTTATCTCTAAACTCAGTCAAGAACTGGGTTTGGGCGTTATTATCGTATTACACGACATCAACTTGGCTGCACGATTTTGCGACTACATCGTTGCATTACATCAAGGTGATTTGATTGCACAAGGCAATGTTGAACAGGTGTTTACTGAACCTAAGTTGAGGGACATATATGGGATAGAGATGATGATCTCTGACCACCCCGCGGGTTATCCGGTGGCGATGCCAAGCTAAAGGTTGGAATAATGAGCAGTACAAACACTCGACTTAAACATTTCTCTTTCGCTCTCTCACTTAGTGCGCTTTTGGTCAGTTCTTTTCAAGCACTAGCTGACGCATCACCTCGGGTGATGTCGGTTGATTGGACACAAACTGAAACGATGTTGGCTTTAGGGGTCGTACCTGTAGGCGTTGCTCAAGGGCAAGATTACGATGCTTGGGTAAAATCGCCACCGTTACCACCTCAAACTAAGGATGTAGGGTTAAGAACTCAACCCAATATAGAGCGCATTTACGAGCTCAGACCTGATCGTATTTTTATTGCCCCGTACTTTTCCTCAATGAAGCATCGCTTAGTTGATATCGCCCCGGTTACCACCATTGACTTATATGAAAGCGGAATTACGGATTGGTCGGTACTTACCAGTTTCACTCGGAGGTTTGGTGAAGAGCTGGGAAGAGAGGCGGAAGCAGAGGCGCTTATCCAACAATATGAAAAACGTTTGTCTTTATTAAAACAGCGTATAAATAAAGGCCAGCCGCCACTACTAATGATTCAGTTTATGGATACAAAGCACGTACGTGTTTTTGGTCAAAATAGTCTTTACTCTCAGGCTATCGAAAAGATTGGGCTGAGTAATGCATGGAATGAAAAGACGAATAGCTGGGGCTTTAGCCTAGTTGGCATCGACAAGTTAGCTGGCATAAAAGCTCAAATTGTTATCGTAGAGCCATTACCTTACGGTGGAGCGGAGCAGCTCTCTCAAGACCCATTTTGGCAATATGTTGTTCAACAATCTGGTGAAAAGGTCATGCAAGTCGCGCCCGTTTGGAGTTTTGGTTCTATGCCTTCAGCCCTCCGTTTCGCAGAGTTAGTTACGGCGAGTAAGGTCGAGGAGTTAACACAATGAAAACGATGCCTTTAAGCTTTGTGGTGTTACTTTCGGCATTTACCTTTTCTATTGGTGCTTTCCAATTGTACCAAGTAAGCTCATTTTCGTTAGCTCTAAGCAGTTTATGGGAGCCTAACTTTCAATCTATCGATTCTGTTTTACTTCACTTTAGCTGGTGGCCTCGAGTCTTCACCACGATTATATCTGGTGCTGGATTAGCGGTTGCTGGGGTATTGATGCAGCAAGTGCTGCGTAACCCTCTCGCTTCACCCACGACACTTGGTGTGGCGAGCGGTTCAAGTTTTGCTTTGATGTTAGCTACGCTATTCGCACCTTGGATGTTGGATATCGCGCCTAATTTGGTTGCTCTCATCGGCGGTCTGATATCGATGGGGTTGGTGATGCTGTTGTCATGGCGACGAGCGTTATCTCCAACGGTTGTCGTCGTTTCTGGGTTAGTGATAAACCTGTACTTTGCATCATTAAGTACGGTTATTCTGATGATGAATACCGAAAAGCTGAATGGGTTAATGATATGGGGAGCCGGTTCGCTTGTTCAGAGTGGATGGGGAGATTTCTCGTATCTTGCCCCTCGAATCGCACTTGCTACGGTCGTTGCATTTGTGATTGCAAAGCCGTTAAGTCTGTTGGAACTCTCCGAGCAAGGTGCCAAGAGTTTAGGTGTCTCGCTAGCTAAGTTGCGTTTTGTCTGTCTTGGGCTTGCGGTGTTAATCACTTCTTGGGTGGTTTCTGCCGTAGGAATCATCGGTTTCATCGGGTTAGCGGCGCCAGCGATTACTCGATTGATAGGTATCAATAAAATCCAGCATAAGCTTTGGGTATCAATGCTGATTGGTGCCATGTTATTGACTTTAACCGATTTGGTTATTCAGCAACTGCCAGGGATAATGGCGAGTTTTATACCAACGGGAGCAGCAACCGCTGCACTGGGCGCTCCGCTACTGTTATGGCTGTTACCTCGTTTATCACAAAAGACGCAGGGCCATACTCAAACAGTGTTAACTCGACACCGTCAACATGTTTATAAGCTAAACCCTAAAGCGATCTCATTGGCGTTGATCGGCACGTTAATTTCTGTTGTTCTTTTTGCCACGGTTGCTGTGCAAAATGAAGGGTGGACAAATTTATTTGCTAGCCAAAATTGGATTTTTTTGGAATGGCGCGCACCTAGATTATTTGCAGCAGCAATTGCGGGGGCAATGTTAGCGATTGCTGGAACCATGATTCAACGCCTAAGTGGAAACCCAATGGCAAGTCCTGAAGTGATCGGTATCAGTTCAGGGACAGCGATGGGATTGATCATCGCGATGTTTACTGGGTTTGGTTCGTCAATTTTCACTCTTTCTCTAGGCGGGCTCGTAGGCGCATTAGCGACGGTATTAGTCATTGTGCTGCTAAACCGTAAGTCAGGCTTTCAGCCGGAGCGTATTTTGTTGACTGGTATTGCAATAACCGCACTGATGAATGCAATACAGAGCTTTATTCTAGCCACTGGTGACCCAAGAAGTTATCAAGCATTGGCTTGGTTGTCTGGGTCTACCTACTATGTTTCGGTTGAAACGTTACTCCCATTGTCCTTATCTGCGCTTGTCTTTATAGGGTTGAGTTTTCTCTGCGTAAGATGGCTAGATATTCTTCCTGTCGGTGCCGCTTCCTCTAAAGCACTTGGAATTCGAGTTGATCGTTCACGCGCAATACTGCTTCTTTTAGTTGCTTGTCTCACGGTCAGTGCGACATTGGTTGTTGGCCCGATTAGCTTTGTTGGGTTGTTGGCTCCGCATTTAGCTCGCTTATTTGGTTTTAACAAAGCGTCACAACACATGTTATGCGCCGCGATACTGGGGGCAGGGGTGATGTTGTTGGCTGATTGGTTGGGACGACAGATCCTTTACCCGCAAGAAATACCAACAGGGCTTATGGCGTCTCTCATTGGCGGTTTGTATTTAATGTGGGGTTTACGCCGCTTATAGAAATGAGCTAAGCCTCAACCAAGAAAGTACTTATACAAATAAGCACTCGTAGTGGCATTCGTAACCTATGCGAGTGCTTTATGCAAAACCTCTGGTTTGTCTTTTACGGAAACAACTGGCGATGCCGTAACTCGCTTTTCTTTCAGCGGTCGCTGAAGTCATGAAGGGTTGGTTTGGCTGCCGACAAAAAGGAGAAGAATATGACTCGGCAGTTTATGCTGACACCAACGTCGATGGCGGTTGTATTAGCTTTATCAACGCCAAATGTCTTGGCTCAGGAAGATGAAAATATAGTTGTGATTGGACAGCAGCAAGACAGTGCAGTTGGTCCTGATTTTAGTTATCTCGGAGCGAAGAGTCGGGCAGCGACGAAAACTGATATTGCTATCAATGAGACTCCAAGAGCGGTGTCTGTTGTTACGCGAGAGCAAATGGATGATCGTGCCTCTATTAGCATTTCTGACGCACTACAGTACACACCAAGCATTCAAACTAATTATTTCGGCGAAGATAACAAGCAAGATTGGTTTATTATTCGTGGTTTTAAACAGGCGAACAGTGGGTTGTATCAAGATGGTACCCGTTTATATT
>NZ_WXWS01000112.1:0-4806 GCF_009904715.1 Vibrio sp. V42_P2S4T144
GAGGTTAGGTCAGCGGCACCAGATTGTGGCGACTGTGAACTACATGCTTGCAGAACCAGCAGGGTGGTAAGCGCCACTGGGTTTTTCAAAGCCTTCATGTTATATCTTCCTCATTATTGTTACTCAATCGGCATCGGATGGCATTATGGCATATTGGTTATTTAAAACTGAACCAGATACCTTTTCTATTGACACGCTTCGAACCCAAAAGGTTTCATGTTGGGAGGGAGTTCGTAATTATCAGGCGCGCAATATGATGCGTGACCAAGTGAAGGTGGGCGATTTAGTCCTGATTTACCACTCTTCTTGTAAACATGTTGGCGTGGCAGGTATTGCTAAAGCTGTGAGAGAAGCCTATCCCGATCATTTCCAATTCGATCCCGAAAGCGATTATTACGATCCAAAGTCAGACCCAGACAACCCGCGTTGGATTATGGTGGATGTCGAGTTTGTACGTAAAACGGCGCGAGTGATTCCGTTGTCGGTGATGAAAGCGATGCCAGAACTTGAGAACATGCCGTTGGTGAAACGTGGAAATCGCTTGTCGATTATGCCCGTGACAGAAGAAGAATGGGACGCGATTCTTGGCAAAGAGAAGCTGCCAAGTCAGCGATAAAAGAGAAGGGCTGCGAATGTGCAGCCCTTCATTATTTGGAGTATTGAAGCTTACAGCAAGTGTTCTTGTAGGTAGTGTGCAACCGCATCTTCTGCATTGCTGCCAATTACTTCATTATTTGGTAGAGCTTTCATCACTTTTTCGTGTGATGTACCCATAACTAGCCCTTTACTTGCCATCGACAGCATTTCTACGTCATTCATGCCATCACCAAATGCTACGCAGTTTTCTAACGTGAGGTCGAGTTTTTTCGCTACCGCTTCAAGAGCATGACCTTTAGACACGCCAGCGCTCATTACTTCCAAACACCAAGGCGTTGAAAATGCGATGTTCAGCTTATCACCAAACTGCTCACGTAGTTTGTTTTCAAATACGACCAAACGTTCGTGGTCTTCTCCAGGATGCGTGAAGAAAACTTTCGCAATACCGTCAGTTGGGGCGTGGTCTTCATCAAATAAGACGTAAGTGAATTCATCGTGGAAGTCACGTAACGTTTCATCATCCTTGTTCATCAACCAGCTATCATTTTGATACATGTGAATAAGTATTTCTTGATCATGTTTGATCGTGTCGATCACGCCTTGTACCAGTTCCGCAGGGACATTCTCGCTGTACATTAGCTGATCTTCCTGGTCATGCACTCGGGCACCATTCGACGTGATCATATAAGCTGGAATGCCAACTTGGCGACGGATGCTCGCAACGTCTACGTGGTGACGGCCGGTTGCAAAGACAAAGGTATAACCCTTTTCATGCAGCGCTTTTAGCGTCTCTTTTGAGTAAGCACTGAGCTGATGGTTTGGTGCGAGTAACGTGCCATCCAGATCAGAGGCAACGATTTTGGTGATCTCTTTGCAAGGTAGCGATGTGCTCATGAAGTCCTCGTAAACGGTTTGGATAGTGTGGAACAGGTGAATTGCAAACGGAGTACAGCAGACTGACTAGATCGTACTGCTCCGAATGCGGGGGAACTTGGGCCCGTAGCACTATGCGGTTAAACACTGTGTCAAAGTAGCCAAGTTCAAGCAGTGTACGCCAAAATGAGGATGAAAAAGAGGGTAAATCGATGTGTAGACATTTCCTCTTTAATCTTAGTCGTGAAATGGTCGCCTAGAGTTCTTATTGTGCTTGTTCGTTTGATGGCGATTTAGGGTCATTCATAAAGCGGAAAATCGCATCGAGCGCTTGATTACGATACTTGTCGGTCTCGAATAAGATTTCATGCTGTGCGCCTTCGATGGAAAGCAGCTCCGCGTGCGGGTTGGTTTTCCGCAATTTATCAATAAAACGCTTTTGCGCGAGGTTGCTAACAATCCGATCGTTTCCGGCTTGGATTAGGATTACTGGTATTTTGACTTGGCGAGTTAATAAAAAGCACTGCTTAGCGGCCATGAGCCCTTGCCAAACCCAGCGAGTGCTTGGCCCACCGACTTGCAGTTCCGGTTTTTCCGTATATAGGTTTCGGAACCATTGGTAGCGGCCGTAACTTTGGCTAAGTGGGTTATCTTCAAAGGGCTTAGGGAAGTAGGCCTGATGTCCTGGTGCATAGCGTGGCAAAGTCGATACCGCTGACATAATTTGTGTGACCGGAATCGCTATTGGTGATAGGTACCATGGCAGGTTAATGCCAAACATGGGCGCACTTAGAATCAAACCAGTAAAAGGGTGTTCTGGGTGAGTTTGCAGGTAACGTGTGGCGATCGCGCCGCCCATAGAGTGCGCGATGATGAAGCATTGTTGATATTCGCTAAGGTCGTGTTTTTTTACGACGATGTCCATATCATCAATATAATCAGTAAAGTCATAGACGTGACCCATATCTGAGTCAGATAATAAACGATCTGATAAACCTTGTCCGCGGTGGTCAAAGGAATAGACATCGAAACCTTGGCGGTAGAGATCGTAAAACAGCTCTTGGTATTTCCAGGAAGACTCAATGCGTCCATTTACGATGAGCACGGCTTTTTTATGCTCTGGGTTGGTTAGCTTGCACCAGTAAATGTTCTTTTTCTCAGTCCCTTTAACAAAGCCCTCTTGGCGAGTTTGCCAAAGTGCTGCGATCGGACCACCAATTGCTTGCTCAAATAATGTCTCTTGAGTATAAGTCAAAGGTGAATGGTTAGTCGCCATTAGTTGATTACCTGAAGATACGTTGTTTACGCGATGTATCATCGAAGAATTAGTGAGGAAATGCAATGGATACCCATGTCTGGTTAGCTTATGTAGTAACAGCAATCGTTTTTAGTTTGGCTCCGGGCTCTGGCACGGTGAACTCAATCAGTAATGGTTTGAGTTACGGTACCCGTAAATCACTGGGTGCCATTATTGGCTTACAAATTGGTTTAGTTATCCACATCGCGCTGGTGGGGGCGGGTATTGGTGCGCTTGTCGCGCAGTCAGCAACCGCATTTTCTGTCATTAAATGGGTTGGTGCCGCTTATCTGGTTTGGCTGGGGGTTCAGAAATGGCGCGACACATCAAGCCTAGTCGCAGCTGAAAACCACAACGAGATGTCAGGCACGGCGCTGTTGTACAAGGCAGTGTTGATTAACCTCACCAACCCTAAATCGATTGTTTTTCTGGTGGCGTTGTTCCCGCAGTTTATTGACCCGGCAAAAGACCAAATCACGCAACTGTTGGTGCTTGGCGTCACTACGGTCGTGATTGATGCGTGTGTAATGTTGGGTTACACGAGCTTGGCAGCACAAATGGGACGCTTTATTCGCTCCGATAAAATCATGGGAAAAATAAACAAAGTATTCGGTTCAATGTTCATGGGTTGTGGTGCATTATTAGCAGCTGCAAAGTCATAAGCCATTTATAGGTCCTTCTTTAGCATGAATACAACGTATGTCGCTCGCCAGCCGATCTTTAACCGAAAAAGACAGACGCTGGGTTATGAATTGTTGTTTCGAGACGGGGAGAGTAACGCATACCCTTCACATATTGATTCAAATCGAGCGACATACCGACTGATCGTCGAAAACTTCCTATCACTGGGTACTAACCCAGTGATTGCCTCTTCAAGATGCTTTATTAACTTTCCTCATCAAAGCTTGGTGCGACGTTTGCCGCGCAGTTTGCCGAAAAACAAAATTGTCATCGAAGTGTTGGAAACGTGCCAACCTACGGATGAGCTTCTTGATGCGATTCGTGAGTTTTATCGAGAAGGTTACTTGATCGCTTTGGATGACTTCACCCTAACACCAGAATGGCGTCGTTTTTTGCCATATGTGCATATTGTGAAGCTCGACATTATGGCGATGGGGCTCGAAAAGGCCTGTGAACTGGTCAAAACACACCTTGCCAAACGCGTCAAATACCACTTTTTAGCAGAACGTGTTGAAACCGCAGAAGAGTTTGAGCAAGCGAAAGCGGCTGGCTTTAAATTTTTCCAAGGTTATTTTTTTAGCAAGCCACTCGTCTCGCAGACTAAATACGTCAGTCCTGAGCAAGTGTTGGCATTGCAACTGTTTCGTGAAGTTTGTGCTCCTGAGCCTGACTTTACTCGTATCGAGTCCATCATTACGCAAGATGTCGCGTTGTCATATAAATTATTGCGTTTTGTAAATACGCAAGCGCCGAATTTGGCTGTCGAAATCAGCTCTTTTCGTCAGGCATTGATTTATCTTGGCCAGGATAACCTTAAGCAGTTTGTCTCTTTGGTTGTGGCATCGTATATCTCCAGTAACAAGCCTCGAGAGCTGTATCACCTTTCATTGCAACGAGCTCAATTTTGCCAATTGATGTCGCGCTATCAGCCATTCTCTCACCTCAACGAGCAAGGTTTCATGGTTGGTTTGCTGTCGATTCTAGATGCGCTGCTGGATCTTTCGGTGGAATCTTTAGTTAGGCAGTTACCGCTTAGTCATTCAGTACAACAAGCGCTATTACATCGCAAAGGGGTTTATGGTGCACTTATTTCCCTCGAAGAGTGCTACGAGCGTGCCGATTGGTCAGGGGTTGAAAAAATCACGATGCAATTGGGGTTGCCTTTAGAGGAAGTGAAGCTCTCCTTAGGTGAAGCGGTTCGCTGGAGTCAAAGCATCGCGACTGCATAATTTCTTGTCTTATCTTTTATCTCTTTGAATCTCTCTCTTTACAATCAAGCTGTTCGTTAGATGTGAAACTTTTATGACGATGGACGGTTTCCTCTTGACGATATATCTTAATTAAATAAACATATACGC
>NZ_WXWS01000470.1:0-4801 GCF_009904715.1 Vibrio sp. V42_P2S4T144
TAGAGATTATCTTCAAGAAGAAAACAATCTAGACTATGCACCAGTATTACGACCTTGATTTTGGGAAGAAGAAAATGAAGTACGATTGGATCCTGTTTGACGCTGACGAAACCTTATTCCACTTTGATGCTTTCAAAGGTTTGCAGCTTATGTTTTCTCGCAAAGGCGTAGATTTTACTGAACAAGATTTTGCTCATTACCAAACCGTAAACAAACCGCTTTGGGTGGATTACCAAGACGGCAAAGTAACGGCAGATGAGCTAAAACATAAGCGTTTTACCGAGTGGGCTGAGAAGCTGAATACCACAACAGCAGATCTCAATAGCGCATTTTTAGAAGCAATGGCCGATATTTGCAGCTTGTTGCCAGGTGCAAAAGAGCTGATGGAAGCGCTGCAAGGCAAAGCTAAAATGGGCATCATCACCAACGGTTTTACAGAGTTGCAAGCGATTCGCCTTGAGCGCACAGGGATGACTGAGTACTTCGATAAAGTGGTGATCTCTGAACAAGTGGGCGTAGCAAAACCGGACTTAGGTATTTTTGAATACGCGATGCAGCAAATGGGCAACCCATGCAAAACGCGCGTACTGATGGTGGGTGACAACCTGCATTCCGATATTCTGGGTGGTAATAATTTTGGTATTGAAACTTGCTGGTTAAATACCACAGGCGCAAGCGTTGATGAGCGTATCGCACCAAATTACACCGTTGAGTCTTTGAGTGAACTAAAGAACATTTTGGTGGCGTAACTGAATCGGGTATTATTCCGCAGTAACCCTCAGAAAAATCAAGGAATAACCATGTCAGACATCAAACAGCTAGACAGCAAAGTCGTTTACCAGAATAAGTGGATGACGGTGCGTGAGGACAAAATTTTACGTCCGAGCGGCGCAGAGGGCATCTATGGTGTGGTCGACAAACCTGATTGTGCTGCGATTCTGGCTATCGATAACGGGATGATTCACTTGGTTCAGCAGTACCGTTACACCGTAGGTCAACGTTGTTGGGAGATCCCACAAGGGGCGTGGGAATCAAACCCAGATGCGGATCATCTTGAGCTTGCCAAAGGCGAGCTGCGTGAAGAAACGGGTATGCAGGCGAGCACTATGGTGTATGTCGGCGCGCAGTTTATCGCATACGGCTTTTTGAATCAGACATGTCACGTCTACTTCGCCACTGATTTAACGGACGTGGGCAATCAACTCGACAGTGAAGAAGAGGATTTGATCACTCGCGCTTTTTCTGTTGAGGAGTTCGAACAGATGATGATCGACGGCACGATCAAAGATTGTGTCACCATTGCTGCTTATGGTTTGGCGAAGCTGAAGAAATTCATTTAGTTATTCATGACGATTTTTTAATGAAAACAGCGGCCTAGTGCCGCTGTTTTTAGTTTGGGTGAGCTCGTTGAGCCATCGCTTACTCGTCGATTTTCTTACCTAAGATTTCCACTTGCGCTTTTTTAGTCACCCCCGCGACTTGCAGCGCAGTGCTGCCAACCGATTCATAGTTCAACTCGATTTTGTCTAACTTCGCGTTATCTTTTGTTGGTAGGCTTAAGCTTCTTGATGACATGCCTTTAGTCAGAACCCCTAAACTGTCGAACGTCTTTTCCTGACCATCTTTCATGATTACTTTAACGCTTTTCAGATCGACCGTACCTTGCGTACATTTGATTTTTATGTGGCTGAAACGAGCGTTAGCAAATGGTGACAGTGGATTGACTGTGTCGGTTTCCGATTTAAAACTGACGGTCTTATCTGCAATCTTATCCCAATCGTTGTCTCCTGCAACCGATTGGAAAGAGGCTACAGCCGCTAAAAGACAGAGTGCGATGGTGTTGAACAGTTTCATAGCTTTTCCTTACCTTAGGTTTAGATATTCTGTTTAATCAGTTCGATAACGTGTGTGACTTCGTCTTGAGTTAAAGCCCCTTCTTTCACGAATAAAATTTCACCTTGTTTATTTTGTACGATAATCGCAGAACTTTCTTGCTGCAGATCCCAAGTTGTTGCTAATACGCCATTCTTGTCTAACACCATGGAAGACCAAGAGAATGTCTTTTTGCTGTCCTCTGCCGACGATTTAACAAATGTACCGGTTCCCCAAATGGCGTCTTCTTGGTTGATCACGGTTGTGGTCTGATACTGATCTTCAGGAAAGTGAGCGGCAGTGATTGCTGACATCAGCGGCGCGTTCATCTCTTTGGCTTTACTACGACCTGCAATGGCTTGTATCACACGGATTTTGCCTAACATCTGCTGAGTTGCCCAAGGTTGATAAGCCACATCGTCTCCTTGCAGCGTCATTTCGCCATCGGTATCAATGCTGACGGAAGGGGTGGTTTGACCGACAGAAAGGTTATGAGAGAAGGCGAATGTCGGGGCGAGTGAGAGTAAGAGTGACAGAACAGATGGAGTTTTCATTGGGGGGCCTGTAACGAAGTGAGGTTAGAGCGAATCAAAATAAGGGGCAAATACGATGCCCCTTATCGGATTTGGCGATTAGTTAGAAAGTACAACGCGCGCATTTAACGGTTGTAGCGGACGATTGTTTTGTCCCATGACTTCCATAAGTTTCGCGGCTTGATCTTTGGATAAGGTTTGAGTGTCTTTAAGCACAAACCAGCGCACACCTTCTGAACATGGTGGTGTGGTTAAAGAGCCGTTAAATCGATAGTAGTTTGCAGTTTTTGGCAGTAAGTCGTTAATCTCAAGCGTATCTTTAAAGAACGTGGTTTGATTCTCTTGTGGGATTGCGTTGATCAGTTTAGACAGCCCTGCGTTTTGATCGCCAGCATCAAACATCACCGAAATTACCGCCAACTCGCCGTCTGCGTTGGCGTGTACAAAGTGTGCTTCAAGTGGATATTGGCGGCCTTTGATTTGGTTTTCTGAAGGTGTGTGGAAATGGAACTGTTGCAGCTCGAACGTCTCGCCATCGATGGTGAAGCTATTACGTCCATTCACTTGCGCTTGCAGCGTATGACCATTGTTGGTTAAACCAATGACCTGACCAGTGTACGAAAGGTTCAGTGCTTCCAGTTTTGCATCGGCTGGGTTGTCGATGTTGATTGGGCTTTGGTTTTTCGTGGTTGCGCAGTCTTTGGCGATTTCTCCCCAGTGTTCTGGCCCGTGTTTGTCATTGCCATAGCCCCATTCCGAAGCCTGAGCCGCGCTTAGAGTGAGAAGTGAGAGTGAAAAAGCAAGTAGTGTTTTGTTCATAATAATGTCTCTGTTCGGTCGCTTTGATAAGCGTTGTTACAAGGCAATGACCTAGAGGTTTGATCACTGCCTGACAAATTAGAAACGGTGGCTGAGTTGGGCACCAATTAGGAACGCATTTGAATGGGTCACGCCCGTTACCATCGGTGCAGGAACACCTTCATACGCGTACTCTTCTACGTTGACATCTTCACCAATCAAGTACGTCATGCCGATGTCAACCGTGGTATCTGATGACCATTGGTAAGAGGCACCCGCAGATAACCAGTGACGGTTCGAATCTGGGATAGAAAGCGAAGTCAGCTCATCGACAGGTGTTTTGTCGAACATGTAACCCGTGCGAAGTGTCCAACGTTCATTGGCGTACCAAGTCGCACCGATGGAGTAGTGCGCGGAGTCTTGCCACTGAAAATCTTTTAGCAACTGATCATCAGCTTTCAAGCTGTCAAATGCTGACCAACCAATCCACTGCACAGAATAGTGCAGGGCAAATTTAGGTAAGACGCGGTGATAACCGGAAAACTCCGCAATATCCGGTAGCGGCATAGCAAGTGAGTCGTACGATTCGCCAGCAAAGTGGATGTCACCCTTGGCATCGATGTTAGGGCTGTGCTTGTAGCTCAAACCCAAGCGATGACGTTCGTTAAACTCGTACATCATGCCAATGTTCGCGCCAAGCCCAATGCCGCCAGCTTCCACATCAAGTGCGTTGCCTTTTACGGCTCCGCAACGTTGTTCTAGTTCGTTTCCAAGTATGTTCCCACCAACGCAAACACCCACGTCCATATCGCGGTACAGCTCACCAGAGCCGTAAATCACATCAATACCACCACCGATACTAAAACGATCGTTCACCTTGTATGCCAAGCTTGCGCCAAGGTTGACACTCGCTACGCTGGTGACACCGCCAAAAACAGGTGCGCCATAGTTTGGTTTAAACTCCATGTCGGTTCCGAAGTTGGAGTATGCCGATAAGCCTAGATACCAGTCGTCGTTGATAGGGTGAATAAAGTAAAAATTGGGTACAACGGCTGGTTGACCAACGCCATCGACGTCATCAATGTCGGTCACGGTTTGAGAGAAGGACGGGGTAATGTCAACTTGAGGGGACGGAGGAAAACCACCCATACCAACATTGACATCCGCATTAATGTTAGCTCGATGATATTGCGCATTTTTAACGGTAACGTCAGGTTTGACGTAAGTGACACCGAACGATAAGGCATTTTGTTTAAACAGCGTCATCGCTGCGGCGTTGCGGCTGATTACAGACGCATTATCACCAATGACGGCATCACCAGCAAAAGCACGACCAAGACCCGTCGCAGAATGTTCGTTAATTTGAAAACCACCGGCATACGCCGTCGAGGAGGCTAACCCGATTAATAAATAAATCGGTGAAAGAGTTAATTGTCGCTGCATGTTTTTTTCATGAATTAATTAGAAGTTGTATTGCAACGAAAATCAGTAAAATAAACAAATCTGACCAGTGCATTTAAGAGTAAAACTAACAGTGTGCTGACAATAAGTAAATTTAACTTAATAAATATTTATTGTTGAATTTATTAATGCTTCAT
>NZ_WXWS01000632.1:0-4796 GCF_009904715.1 Vibrio sp. V42_P2S4T144
CTGTAAGGGTACACTGTACGAAAGATCTCAAGTACAGCGTCACAATGGAACATTTATCATTTTTTTGGCTGCCAAATAATAAAGATAAGCTTATAAACGCACTGGAATCCGAGTTTGCTCAGCTGGTAGAACAGTCCATCGCCACGGGTAAGATTTCGTTACCTCCTATTCCTGATGTCGTGCTTAAAATTCAGCAGTTATGTGTCGAAGAACACACCACGATTGCCGATGTTGCTAACTGTTTATTGGAAGATCCCGGATTAGCAGCGGTCGTTTTACGAGTCGCTAACTCTGTGATTTTCAATCGCAGAAATATCACCTGCAACGACTTAACTACAGCGGTATCTCGTCTCGGAATACTTCGTGTACGTGATATTGTTACCGCACAAGCGATCGAGCAACTTAAACACTCAGTTAATCTCACTAAAGAATGCAATGCCATCTTGGTGAAGAGTGCAGCGATATCGCGTGAGCTCGGTGCCGTCATGGTGATGTTGGTTCAATCGTTTCGTAGCCACGAGCCAGGCACTTACGGTCATCTAGAGCAAGAAAAGGCGTTATTGGTCGGTCTATTAGCCGATATAGGGTTATTTTGCCTAATTAATGAGTACCACTTGTACTTAGATAGGGGCAATTACTTAGACCCAGATATTGCATTGCAAATCTTCCAAACACGTTGTTCTGCCACAAGTAAACTAGTGCTTGAGCGTTGGGGATTTGACAACGACTTCAGAGAAGTATCCTCAAACGAAAAATACGAGTTAACGCGACCAGAAGTGAGTTATCTCGACATCGCTAGAATTGCGCATCATTTATTGATGTTCCGCAATCACGATGAACGCATTGACGAACATGAAGTTGAATTCAACTTAACTGGTGCAGAAGTCTTGTATGAACTTAGTAACATGAGTGATACTGACTTCAATGATCAAATCCGTGCTGTACTCAATGCTAGCGGTTTGTAATTTATCGCTTTCTGATAATACCTTATCCGCGATAAAACGATTCGCTCAAGGCTGAGCTGTGTGTGGTGAAATGTCTCTAATTTCAACCGATAGATAATTTGATTTATGCGTGTTGATGTTATCTCAAAAAGGAATCATTGAGCTTTATGTTCTCAGGGATGCTATTTATTTTCGCTCCGCTTGTGGTGGGGTATCTAATTCCTATATCTCGATCTTCGTTATTGGAGAAGATCAATCAGTCAACGTCCTACCTTATTTACGTCATTTTGTCGTTGATGGGTCTTAGTTTGGCGGCGCTCGATAATTTAAGCAGCAACTTACAAAGTATTCTCCTCTATGCGAGTACGTTTTTTTTGTGTCTAAGTGCCTGCAACCTGTTGGCTCTGCCTATTATTGATAAAATTATCCCACTCCAGACCAATCAAAATCAAAAGAAGCTACCGTTATCTTCGATGGCTTTAGAGTCTGTTAAGCTTATCGTGGTCGTTGGCGGCGGGTTAGTGGTTGGCCTGCTGTTACCCATTGATTTGAGTTGGGTAGATACAGCAAGCGAATGGATACTCTTTCTACTTCTATTTTTTATTGGTATTCAGCTGCGCAATAGTGGACTTACTCTGCGTCAAATCCTATTAAATAAACAAGGAATGGCCATTGCGGCTGTTGTCATCGCAACATGTATGCTTGGTGGCGTTCTTGCAGCGGTGCTTTTGGATCTTCCTCTTTATCAAGCACTCGCAATGGCTTCAGGTTTTGGCTGGTATTCACTCGCAGGTATTTTAATGGGTGACGCTTTTGGTCCGGTATTTGGTGGCGCGTCGTTCTTGATTGAATTGATGAGAGAGCTAGTCGCACTGGTTGCCATTCCTCTCTTTATTCGTAGCTATCCGTGCACCGCAATTGGTTATGCCGGTGCAACAGCAATGGACTTCACCCTACCCGTTATTCAAACCACCGGTGGTGTGCGTTGTGTTCCTGTTGCTATCGTTAGCGGCTTTATTTTGAGTTTATTGGTACCAGTTATGATGCTTTTCTTTGTATCACTTGCTAGCTAGATCTCAGGTTTTCGCTTTAACATCCATTACAATACGGCAAAAATTTAAATACCCAGTTAACGTCAAAGTGGTCAATATTTTTTGGCAAGACCCCTCTTTCTTTTCGTCATTCAGCCCAACGATTTGTCACGACCAAATAGAAAGAAGGGAGAAACATCAACTGATGTGCATTGCGTTAATAAAGGGATAACAACCAGAAGGAAGAAGAATGAAACGCTTTGTCGTTGCAGCGCTCCTCGCTACAAGCTCAACTTTTACGCTTGCCGCAGATCAACAATGTCTTGCTAGCAAATACGATGGCTACGTCGATGCCTCACTACAGTGGTATCAAGATCTTGTTGATTTGACGGTTACCCAATATCCAGATCTGAAAGAAGTGAGTCAATGGTTCTTGGATGGACGTAAACATCACTTTGAATTAAACCGCGAAGCGGTTCACTACTTTCTAGAGAACGACCCTAGCCGCGTTGCGACGGAACAGCCAATCGAAGCATGGTTAAAACTAGAGCAACATGACGTTAAGCAGTTAGCGACCCGAAGCGATAAGTTAGGTGAAGTTGCAAAACAGACATTTAGCGACCGTCAATCAACTAACCACCCCAAAAACTACGAGCTTCGTTCAGCATTCGCTGATCTGCTTAGTCATCCCCAACAAATTGATACCGCACTTAATAAGTACAATCAGTCAATAGAAAAGATTGAAAAGCAGAAATGTGACTAAGGTTGCTCGCATTAGTCGTTGATTAGCATTCAAAAACACTAGAATGTTTTAACGTACTCAATCTAGAATTTTTTAATGTGAATATCGTAACCTTCACCTAAAATTTTCATTTCTACAACTTGGGTTTCAACAATTAAAACGGGACTTTGCGCCCGTTTTAGTTTAGATTGTGCCGCTCGCATTACCAAAATAACTACAAAGATTCTTTGCTATGGTTAAGGAACAAAAAACCGCTGATGTTAGCTTTGAGAGCTTGCTAAAGATCTTCACTGTCCCAGAAGGTCCGGACTCAACGTTAACTAAAATTGACGAGAGCCTCTCGCGAAATCTAAATCAATTTCTTCGTGAACACATCGTGGCAGAAGAAAAGCCTTTACGCGAAATCGAAAAAGACTTTTCTTCTGCTCAGATTCCTGAGCAGCCAGAGTTCGTGTCAGATCATACAGAGCACTTACTCGACACTTTGGTGTCGCACTCAGTTCACACATCTTCACCAAGCTTCATTGGTCATATGACATCGGCACTGCCTTATTTCTTGATGCCACTGTCAAAGATCATGATCGCCTTAAACCAAAACCTGGTAAAAATAGAGACTTCCAAAGCCTTTACGCCACTTGAGCGTCAAGTTTTGGGTATGCTGCATCGCTTGATATATGGTCAGAATGATACGTTTTACAATCAGTGGATGCACAGTGCAAACCACTCATTAGGCGCATTTTGTTCCGGCGGCACCATTGCCAATATCACTGCGCTTTGGGTAGCACGTAACAAAGCGTTAAGAGCCAATGGCTCATTTAAAGGCGTTGAAAAGGAAGGCCTTTTTAAAGCCATGAAGCACTATGGCTATGATGGCTTAGCGGTGCTAGTGTCTGAGCGTGGTCACTACTCCCTTAAGAAAGCAGCCGATGTATTAGGGCTAGGCCAAGAGGGCTTGGTTGCGGTTAAAACCGATGCCAACAACCGTATTATTGTCAACGACCTGAAAGCGAAAATTGTTGAGCTCGAAAAACAAAATATCAAGCCTATTGCTGTTATTGGTGTGGCTGGCACAACAGAGACAGGTAATGTTGATCCATTGCCTGAAATCGCTGAAGTCTGCCAAGCTCACAGCTGTCACTTCCATGTGGATGCCGCATGGGGTGGCGCAACACTTATGTCTAACCATCACCGTCACCTTCTTAAAGGTGTGGAAATGGCAGACTCAGTAACTATTGATGCGCACAAGCAGCTCTACATCCCGATGGGCGCTGGTATGGTTCTGTTCAAAGACCCTGACGCAATGAAATCCATAGAGCATCACGCTCAATATATATTGCGCAAAGGTTCAAAAGACCTAGGCAGCCATACATTAGAAGGTTCACGTTCGGGTATGGCGATGTTGGTCTACGCCGCAATGCACATCATAAGTCGCCCAGGTTACGAGCTTCTGATTGACCAAAGCATTGAAAAAGCTCGATACTTTGCGGATTTAATCAAACAGCAAGATGATTTCGAGTTAGTTTCTGAACCAGAGCTTTGTCTGCTCACATACCGTTATTTGCCGCCATTCATCCGTGAAGCATTAGCACAAGCAGAAGGCTCACAAAAAGAACAACTGAATGAGCTGATCAATGAGTTAACACAGTTTATTCAAAAGCGTCAGCGCGAAACGGGCAAATCGTTCGTTTCACGTACAAGACTGAACCCAGACCAATGGCAACGCATGAATACGATAGTGTTTCGAGTGGTTTTGGCAAATCCACTGACCACAAAAGAAATTTTGAGCTCAGTGCTTGATGAACAACGCGAAATCGCCAAGCAAGCACCAAATTTGATGAAAAGAATTCAACAGCTGGTTGTTGATATTCAATCGTCTTAACAGCCAGATCGAGTTACATCAATTTGAAATTTTTTTTCGTTTTGATGTAACTCAAACATCATTATCGTGCGACTAGCGCAACAAAACTTCGTTTACACATCCAATTCTGTAGTTTTTACAACATTTTGTTTGAGGCCTGTCAAATTCTCACTAAATAGTACCCGTTATTGGTTTAGACTGATTGAAGATCAGGTTTATAC
>NZ_WXWS01000301.1:0-4792 GCF_009904715.1 Vibrio sp. V42_P2S4T144
AACTTATAGCGCTACGGATTCTTTCCGCATATCCACATGAGGGATACCATCTTCAAGATAGCACTCTGAGATAACCTTGAATCCATGACTAGCATAAAACTGGATGAGGTGTTCTTGAGCACCTATATCTATTGTCTGTCCTGGCCATAATGTTTCGCATTGTGCCAAGGCCTTGTCCAATAACTTATGACCTAAGCCACCGCCTCGCGCGGTCTGCTTTGTCACCACTCGACCAATACTCACATTGTCATACGTAGTGCCTGCGGGCAGTAATCTTGCGCAAGCAACCAGTTCATCACCGTGATAGCCTATTAGATGATAAACGCCTTCCAGTGTGTCCTTACCATCAAGTTCAGGGTAAGGGCAGGTTTGTTCAACAACGAATACATCCACACGCAATTTCATCATTTCATACAGCTGTGTGGTTGTTAGCTGAGCAAAGGGCAAAGTAATCCAAGTGAGCATGTTGTTATCCGTAATGAGAATAGAGTGACTGACTTTACTTTGTTTTGAGCTCATACTCATTAACAAAGGTTAATTAGCACTGGTTTTCCCACCAAATCTGGTGATAATGTGCCCTCTTTCCATCTCACCTGAGGATATCCCCGTGAGCAAACAAACATTCGATCAAGTTGGGCTGAACCCAGCGTTACTCGCCACACTTGATTCCCTGAACTATACCCACATGACGCCAATTCAAGCTTTGAGCTTGCCTGCAATCCTAAAACATCGTGATGTCATCGGGCAGGGTAAAACGGGCTCAGGTAAAACCGCTGCATTTGGTTTAGGGGTTTTATCGAACCTCAACGTCAAACGCTTTCGTGTCCAGTCATTAGTATTGTGTCCAACACGTGAGCTTGCAGATCAAGTAGCGAAGGAAATTCGTACTTTAGGTCGCGGCATTCATAATATTAAAGTGCTTACTCTCTGCGGTGGGATGCCAATGGGGCCACAAATTGGTTCGTTAGAGCATGGTGCGCATATCCTAGTTGGTACTCCTGGTCGTATTTTGGATCACCTTGAGAAAGGCCGAATTGATCTTAGCGAACTGAATACCTTGGTGCTAGATGAAGCTGATCGCATGTTGGACATGGGTTTCCAAGACGCATTAGATGCAATCATCGATGCAGCGCCAAAGCAGCGCCAAACTCTACTTTTCAGTGCTACTTTTCCAGAGAAAATTGAGCAAATTGCGCAGCGTATAATGCAGACACCGGAAGTGATTAAGGTGGAATCGACGCATGATACCTCAAGCATTGCGCAGTACTTCTATAAAGTTGAAGGCTCGGAAGCACGTGATGAAGCCTTGGCGAATTTGCTGCTGACTCACCAGCCAGAGTCCGCGGTGGTTTTTTGTAATACCAAAAAAGAAGTGCAAAGTGTCGCAGATGAGTTGCATCACAAAGGATTCAGCGTTATCGATATCCATGGGGACTTAGAGCAGCGTGAACGCGACCAAGCATTGGTGCAGTTTGCTAACAAGAGTGTGTCTATCCTTGTTGCAACAGACGTTGCGGCGCGTGGCTTAGACGTTGATAATCTTGATGCTGTCTTTAACTTTGAGCTATCACGCGATCCTGAGGTTCATGTGCACCGTATTGGTCGTACAGGTCGTGCGGGTAGTAAAGGTTTAGCGTTTAGCTTTTTTGGTGAGAAAGACGGTTTACGTGTAGCTCGTATTGAAGAATACCTAGAGATGGACGTGGTACCAGCAACATTGCCTGCCAAATCAAATCAGCAGCCATACCAAGCGAAAATGGTGACGATTAACATTGATGGCGGTAAGAAACAGAAAGTACGACCGGGTGATATTTTAGGTTGTTTGACAGGAAAAAATGGTATTCCAGGCTCTCAAGTCGGAAAGATTCACCTATTCCCTGTGCGCGCTTATGTTGCCGTCGAAAAGTCTGTGGCTAAAAAGGCTCTACAAACCATTAGTAACGGCAAGATGAAAGGGCGCCAATTCCGGGCGCGAATTCTTAAATAGCTCAAATAGCAGAGAAAAAGCTCTTCGTTTGAAGAGCTTTTTTCTTTTTTGAGTTTATTTGAGAGTGTGATCTTTGGTTAAGCGCGCTTTGATTCGGCTCAAACTGATTGGCGTAATGCCGAGGTAGGCCGCAATTTGACTATCGGTAATACGTTGCTTTAAATCTGGGTAATGAGCGCAAAATAATTGATATCGTTCTTCTGGAGAGTAGAGCAACATAAAGCGTTCTTTGTTCTCTTTATTAACCAGTTGGTTTTCGAGTAGCTTTAAGTAAATGGCGTGCTTTTCTGCTCGCCAGTGATGCAACGTTTCAATTGGCAAGCAAAATAGCTGACAAGCGCTCAGCGTTTCCAATAAGTAAGGCGAAGGTTGGTCCTTTATTATGCTCTCAAACCCGATAACCCAGTCCTTCTCCCAATAAAATTCTTTACTGAATTCTTTGCCGTGCTCAGTAAGATAGCTCGCGTGGCATAACCCCTCAATGATGAAGTAAAGGTGTGAGCTAAACTCCCCTTGGTGATCAAGAATGTGGCGTGTAGGCAGTTCGAGCAACTCACCATTTTCAATAAGTTGGTTTGCTTCTGTCTCTAAAAAGCCATGTTTGACTAAGTCTGAAAAAAGATCGCTGTGCATGTGATAACTCGGAAACGGTTTTCTTTATTTTAACGGGTTTTATTGATAACAAAAAAGCGGCTCATGAGAGCCGCTTAGTGTTGCTGTCAAATCAACCTTATTTATTCAGATCGATTTGATAAATTGCGAAACCAATGTCGTCTGTTGACACGCGTTTCATTGGGTATTGTCCTTTCTCTTTGATGAACTGCGCCGCTTTATCGCTAGGGGAGGTTTCGAAACGAATATCTAGCTTGTTATCGGACTTAATCGGTGCGAAAGACCAGTTGTTGTCAGCGCTTGGTGTCACTTCTCCTTTTTCTTCACTCACGCGAGAAATATAAGTGGCGACGACAGAGCGGTTTTCATCTGGTGCGTCAAACGCAATGAAATCTGGGCCTGTACCAGGGAAAGTATTGCTATAAGCACGGTAGTTATTGGTTGCGATGATGAAATCTTGCTTCGGATTGAAAGGCTTACCGTTGAACGTCAGGTTCACAATACGCTGAGAATCTGGATTAATCACTTTACAATCCGCATCGTACTTCGGCGGTTGGGTAACGTCGATTTGGTAGTTAACCCCATCAATAACATCGAAGTTGTAAGTACGGAAATTATCCCAATCAATCAAAGATTGCGGTTTAGGATTGTTGATGTCGATGTGGTTGAATTGACCCGCACTGCACTCTAGCCATTCGCGAACTTCTTTACCTTTCACTTTCATCGCAACCAAGGTGTTTGGGTATAAGTAAAGATCGGCCGCATTACGAAAGGTGAGTTGACCGGATTCTACTTCTGTAAAGTTATTCGGATCGTTCTTACGACCGCCGACTTTAAATGGTGCTGCCGCACTCAGTACTGGAATGTCAGAAAGGTCTGGGTCGCCTTGAATAAAGCGTTCTACGTAGTCTTTCTGAGCAAGGTTAACGATTTGAATGGTGGGGTCGTCCTGCACTAATGCCAAGAAGCTGTACATGACATCATTTGCTTTGCCGATTGGTTGGTTTACAAATTCACGAGTGCCTTTGTGATCTTCTTCTAACGCTTTCACAATATCTTCATCGGCTTTAGCTAATGACTTCTTATTTACTTTATCGAAGATAGGGCGTGCTTCTGCTTGGCCTTCGATGACTTGCCATCTGCCGTCTTTCTCTTTCAGCATCAAATCCATCACACCTACGTGACTTCCCCAGCGGCCCGGCATCACGGACGTTACACCATTGATGGTCCCTTTATCTATATCAACACCAGGTAGGTTTGCGAAGTCTTTCCCTGGGAAGACGGCGTGAGAGTGGCCAAAAGCAATCGCATCAATACCTTCAACTTCTGTGAGGTAGTAAACAGAGTTTTCTGCGCCTAGTTTGTATGGATCAGTAGAAATGCCCGAGTGTGGAATCGCCACAATCACGTCTGCGCCTTCTTTCTTCATTTGAGGAATCAGTTTCTCTGCTGTTTCCTTAATGTCTTTAGCAAAGACTTTGCCTTCTAAGTTCTTCTTATCCCACACCATAATTTGTGGTGGTACAAAGCCGATGTAACCCACTTTTATTTGATGCGCTTCGCCGTTTGTGTCTTTAAATGTGTGAGTTTTGATGAGGTAAGGCTTGAAGTAATGCTCACCGGTTTGTTTATCAAATACGTTTGCATTGATGTAAGGGAAGTTTGCACCCTTCAACGTCGTTTGTAGGAAATCTAAGCCATAGTTGAACTCATGATTGCCAATGTTGCCCACATCGTAGTCTAGCTTGTTCATCGCTTTGTAGACTGGGTGCACGTCGTCGGGGTTAATCCCCTTTGCCGCCATGTAATCGCCCATTGGGCTGCCCTGAATTAAATCACCGTTATCTATTAGTACCGCGTTTTCTGTCTCGGACTTAGCTTGTTTCACTATTGTCGCTGCGCGACTTAAACCGATTTGCTGTGATGGTTGGTCTTTGTAGTAATCGTAATCCATCACGTTGGTGTGAATGTCGGTGGTTTCGATAATACGAAGCTTGATGGTATCGGCCATTGCTGGGCCAGCAAGCGTTAGCATGCCACTTAATACTGCGAGGGAAATAGGATGAACTGCCACTTTCATTTGGTGCTCCAATTCAATGATAAGGGGAAATCGTACTGCGTAATGTATCAAACACAGATGCAACTCGATGATAAAGATACAGAAAACTGTGAACATTAATCAGTTTACTGAAC
>NZ_WXWS01000426.1:0-4771 GCF_009904715.1 Vibrio sp. V42_P2S4T144
GCCCAAAAGTAATTTTTGCTGCATTAAGTTCATTTTTCCCTAAATTTTATTGTCACTTTGCAGGTTTAAGCTTTTATTGCACCGTGATGAACATGATAAGAATTCATCATAAGAATCAGAACCATAGACAATCACACTCATAACCAACTAGTTACATTTAAGACACAATCGGTTAGACTATTTTTTCGCCCCTCTCGTCAATCGGTCTGCTTTATCGAGGAGCAGGCAAGAAACTCTCATACACGCGGTTTCGTCCAAAGCAGCGTGAATCGATGGATTTAGCCACCCCAAATGGCACTGTTTTAACTTTAGGATGAGTTATGTTTAAACGATTTGAAGGCTTTACAGAGCCGTTCCCCAAATCTACACCGGATCAGCCTCCTTCAGGGATGTTCGCTTTTCTGCGTTATTACACTCGTGGTTATGAAAAGCCTTTGATCATCATGTCTTTGATGGCCACAATTGTGGCTGTTGTTGAGGTAATGTTGTTTGGCGCCATGGGACAATTGGTTGATTGGTTGTCTACCAGCAATCCAGAAACGTTCTTACAAGACAACAAATCGGATTTGATTTTCTACGGAGCCTTATTGCTGGTTGTCATGCCTATATTGGTGATCTTGTACTCGTTGCTCGTTCATCAAACGTTATTGGGCAACTACCCAATGTCTATCCGCTGGCTTGCACACCGGTATTTGCTCAATCAAAGCTTGAACTTCTATCAAGATGATTTTGCAGGTCGAGTCGCAACGAAAGTCATGCAAACCTCATTAGCTGTGCGCGAAACCGTGATGAAAGCTATGGATGTGTTTGTTTACGTTACGGTTTACTTCACCAGCATGATCATTATGTTAGCGACGGCAGACTGGCGTTTGATGATCCCAATGATTGTCTGGCTACTCGCTTACATCGCTATCCAAATCTATTTTGTCCCTAAGCTCAAAGACGTCGCTTCAGCACAGGCCGATGCACGTTCGACAATGACAGGGCGCATCGTCGACAGTTATACCAATATTCAAACCGTCAAACTGTTTTCTCATAGCCAGCGCGAAACCCAATATGCCGAGCAAGGCATGAAAGGATTTTTGAATACGGTCTATCGTCAAATGCGCCTAGTGACCGGCTTCGACGTCGCTGTAGAGATCTCAAACTATATTTTGGTCTTTTCCGTTGCTGCTTTATCGATTTACCTGTGGTTGGATAGTGCCATTAGCGTTGGCGCGATTGCGATTGCTGTTAGTCTTGCATTGCGCGTAAACGGTATGTCGATGTGGATAATGTGGGAAGTTGGCGCCCTCTTTGAAAACATGGGAACCGTTGTCGATGGAATGAAAACACTCTCTAAGCCTATTGATATTAAAGATAAACCAGGTGCAAAAGACTTGGTTGTCACTGAAGGAGGCATTCACTTTGATAACGTCAGCTTCCATTACGGTGAGAACAAAGGCGTAATTAGCCATCTCGATCTCAACATCAAACCAGGAGAGAAAGTAGGCTTGGTTGGGCGCTCCGGCGCCGGAAAATCGACTTTGGTGAACTTGTTACTTCGTTTCCACGATGTCGAAGACGGCAGCATTAAGATCGATGGACAGAACATCTCAGAAGTCACACAAGACTCTTTGCGTTCAAAGATCGGTATGGTGACCCAAGATACTTCTCTGCTACACCGTTCAATTCGAGACAATATTTTGTATGGCAATCCAGATGCGACAGAAGAAGATTTGCTGAAAGCCACTAAGCAAGCGCATGCCCATGAGTTTATCGAAACTCTGACCGACCCATTTGGTAATGTCGGATACGATGCGCAAGTTGGTGAACGTGGTGTGAAACTGTCTGGCGGCCAACGTCAGCGTATCGCAATATCTCGTGTGCTACTCAAAGATGCACCATTGCTGGTATTGGATGAAGCAACATCGGCTCTAGATTCAGAAGTCGAAGCAGCGATTCAGGAAAGCTTGAATGAATTAATGCAAGGGAAAACGGTTATTGCTATCGCTCACCGATTATCGACCATCGCACAAATGGATCGCCTCATCGTGCTAGATAAAGGCAGCATCGTTGAACAAGGTTCTCATCAAGAACTCATTGCGAATAACGGCATTTACGCCCAGCTTTGGGCGCATCAAACTGGCGGATTTATCGCTGAAGAACTAGACAATCAACACGCTTCTTAACGAGTGATAAGCTCAATAAAAACGGCGCTTTAAGCGCCGTTTTTTATTTAAATCCATGGCTAGATGCTCATATAGCCATTGTGGTTTCTCATATATGAAACACTCTCCATGATAAAGCTCACACTTTTTCTGCTAATATACCGCCTCGTTGCGTATCCATTGCAATGAACACAATACAGAGTATTGAGCCGTCTTCATTTGTCATTTCACTTTTTGAGAAACAGCTATACTCAATAGATGGCTTAGTTATTATATTAAAAATAAGGTAATTAGCTTATGTGTAAATGTGGTTCAATGCAGATCGTACAACTCAAACCAAGTTGGGCTGACAAGCTATTTGGCTACTCAGAAAGATGGAAATGCCAACTTTGTTGTAAGATCTACCGCATCTAAAATTAAAAATAGAATCTTAGTTTTTCTAAGAAAAAGCAGTGGCCCGACAATGATTGTCGGGTTTTGTTTTTCTGAGCATGCATTTTTTGTCCCTTCTCTACAAGATTACTCATCACGGCAAAACCTAGCATCTTAATGTGACTTAGGTATAGAATCAGGCCCACTTATTCTTTCCGATATTCATATATAACTGGTCACTATGAACAAAAGTTTGCTAACGAATGTCCTCGCTATCGCTTTGATGGCTGGAGGTCATCAATTACAAAACGACTATCTTTGGTATGCAGGGCTATTTGCGTTCTCAGGCGCCATCACCAACTGGCTTGCCATCCATATGCTGTTTGAGAAAGTGCCTGGATTATACGGTTCTGGCGTGATCCCCGCGCGATTTGAAGAGTTTAAACTGGCTATCAAAAACTTAATGATGGAACAGTTTTTTACTGAAGCGAACATTGACCGATTCTTGAATAAAGAAATGGCGGGCGGTGTGAACATCGATCTTCAACCAGTAATTGAGAAAGTAGATTTAAATCCAGCATTTGATTCCCTAGTGGAAGTAATTGAAGGCTCTCAATTTGGCGGCATGCTAGCGATGTTTGGCGGCTCGGAAGCGCTACAACCCATGCGCCAACCTTTCGTCGAAAAGATGCAAGAATCCATCATTGAGTTGAGCAAGAGCGATAACATCAAAGAAGCACTGAAAGAGCAATTCGAATCTCCTGCAATGATGGATGAGATAAAGCAGAACATTGAAGGTATCATCGATCAACGTTTAAGCGAATTAACACCGGCATTAGTTAAAGAAATGGTGCAAAAGATGATCAAACAACACCTTGGCTGGCTAGTCGTTTGGGGCGGTGTTTTTGGTGGTTTAATTGGCGTTATCAGCACCTTTATCGGGGCATAATCGCTCACCGATTTATTAAAAAAGGAGCTTCGGCTCCTTTTTTAATCGTGAAAAAGTAATATACCAAGCCACGCTAAATAAGGAGGATCAACACATGCCTCGCCTAACCAAGGAGCTCAGGGTTCACGCCAAATCCCGTTTTATGTTCTTCTATGACCACTTCACTACGAGTTTGAATCACGCCCGGAAGCGTGCCTAACTTGCTCGACATAAACTCCTGATACGCTTTCATGCTCTTAACACGAACTTTTATCATGGTATCGAAATCTCCAGAGAGCGAGTAGCACTCTTCAATTTCAGGCATCAATTCCACCGCTTTCGCAAACTTTTCAAAAATAGAAAAACTGGTTTGGTCTAAACGAATATGGATGAATACTTGCACATCCAGCCCCAACTTTTCCGCATTCAACTCTGCATGGTAACCATTGATATACCCTTCTTTTTCTAGCCGCTTTACACGGTCAGAACATGGAGAAGTCGTTAAGTTAATCAGCTTTGCTAGTTCTACAACTGGAATTCTGCCTCTCGAATGAAGCACTCTCAAAATATGTAAATCAATCCGGTCCAATTGATAACTCATTAACCCACTTCCTTGCAACCACTTAGAAAGCATCACATTAATCGTTGCTCAAACAATTGCAAACCATCAAATGCACAGCATGTGAAATTCAGCAGAGAATAACCAGAAAACAACGAAGGAGGGAAAGAGCTATGATTATTGCCGCTCACTTAGTAACCGTGATATGAAGAGAAAAAGCAACCTAGCGGCTCCCGCGGAGTCGCAAATTTGAAAGCGCATGACACGCCTGTATAGATATGTCGTTCGGGCAACGCCGCCCTATTTAGCCATTAATCATGGCTATCACTCAGAGTTAGAGTGCGGCCGATGTATGCCGTGTAGGATGTGGAACAACCTCTCCAATTGCACGATGATTACAACAACGGCAGTAGTATTGAGGCTCCATCTCGTAATAATGTTCACCTGATACAAATTTCGCCATCAGCTGTGTAAAACTCACCATTTTGCCTGTTAACGAGTCAACAGACTGAGGCTCGCAACGCTTCATAATCACTTTATGTTGCGTTGATTTTCTACAAGCTGCGCAATATATATCCGGCATTTCTCTTCTCCCTACTTTTTCGTCCTACTGACAATTGACATATTTTGTTCAAAATAATTCCACAATTAAAAAGCTCCTTTAATTTTTTGTGCCCTATCTTCAAAAAATTGAACGAAAGTATCAAAAAACTGAGACATTGGTCAGACCTCAACTTTTGTACCATCAATATGAGCAAACGT
>NZ_WXWS01000260.1:0-4755 GCF_009904715.1 Vibrio sp. V42_P2S4T144
GATTAAACTTATCCTTAGCGTATTTTTCTTTTATACCGATTAAGTCGCGGTAGCTTCGATCAAAATAAACGCTTGTCGGAATTGCCGGATCTTTAAAGCTGATGAAGGCACCATAGGTTCCCGGTATATCAGCTTCTCTGGCTTTATCAATCCAGTCCATGGCTCTGTTTACATCAACAAGTACTGGGTTATTTTGTAGTTCTAGTTTTTGCTTTATCTCTTCATTCCACCAGGTTTGGTATTGGACTGTATATTGACACTGGCGGTAGGGGAAAGATATGTCTTCAAGGTCGTCTGAGTGATGATAAAAACCGCCAGTGATCGCCCCTAAGGTTACGTAACTAAATAGCCCTTGATCGCGGTTTTCTGGCTTTATCAAAGGTGAAGTTAAGCTTTGCAAAAGTGCAGTATAGCCTTCTGGTTTAAGACCTCGCTCTGACACCAATCGCGAAGTGATTTTGTGAGGTGCTGGGGCGTCATAATCGGGAGGGAAAGGAGAACCGTTTTGACACAAAGAATCGCGCCCCCATGTGCTCATCAGGGAGTGATCGTATTTCTTCCCGTCAAAGTCAGTGCCATGTGCTTCATAGACTTGAACTAAATCAGGGAAGCAAGCGCCAAATTGAACGGCTATAAATTGGTGAAGATCTTGTTCTGTTCCTTCCCAGTAGCCATACATGGTGCAGTGATGGCTGATGGTTTCAATATCACAGTGGTTAGATGATTCAGGCAGAGCATCAATTTGCAAGTTGGTGCCAAGAAGTTTAGGCGTATCGAGGCTTTTTATAGCCTGCTCCCAATTTTTTAGCACATCTATGGTAGGGTGCGTTGGTATTGGCTGAAGCATACCGTTGATTTTTGGATAGAGGTTCCACTGAAGCTCGAAGCGGTGGATCTCTTTGGGTAAAGGGAATGTTTTTACGCGTAGCTCGGTAACAATGCCATAGCTCATGCCTCCGCCGCCTCTTAGTGCCCAAAATAGGTGAGGGTTGGACTCTGCTGAGACTTCTGTGATCGTACCATCACCCAATACCACGGTTGCACTCACTAGGTGCTCACAACACATGCCGTATTTTCGCGTCCAAGGGCCCCATCCTCCGCCTTGAATATAGCCAGTCAACCCAACTGTGGCACAGGTTCCATGTGCAATCATTCGATCATGCTCTGCAAGTTTTGGTGTCAGTTGATAGAAGCGATAGCCAGCACCAATGGTGGCAATATTGTCACACAATTGGAAGGTCTTAATTCTGCTCACGTCAATCAAAATGACGTTGTCACCACTGCATTCACCTGCGTGATCATGCCCTCCTGAGCGAACACGAATCGGGAGATTGAATTGAGTTGCTGTTAGATAGGCTTGCTGAACTTCTTGCGTACTTTCGCACATGACAATGACAAAGGGTTGGTGTTGATAGCGAGTATTGAAGATGAGTGACTCGACTTGATATTGGTTCAAACCGGGAACCGGTGAAACCGTGTTTTCAAGAGGTGTCAGTAATCGTTCTTTAGGAAAACCGCACTTATCCATTTTCTGAATAAACAGTTTGGCATTATTGACTGAGATTGAGTACGCGCTAAGTACAGCGAGGCGTTGTATTTGAGGGTTAGGGTGCTGTTCTACCACTTGGTTTTCTTTCGTTCCCTGCATCCATTCATGTTCCATTATTTTTTCCATTTGGCTTATGTATTGAATAGTTGTTCAAATATTAAATCAAATGCATACATTCACCATATCAGTTTGGTATCAGTTGTTCTGTACAAATCGCCAAAAGCATCAGCGAGAGAGCAACAATATCTGGTTGATGAAAAGAACGATCGGCATCTGCGTGACCGTGGATAATTTATGTAGTCAAGTAGATCTGAGCCTAAATTGATACTGAACCAGAATGACGTGTTATCTACATTGAATGGGTCACTAACGACAATAAATTCAGTTGGAGAACACAATGAAAATGGACTCAAAAGAATCACAAGCAATTTTTACTGCTCATTATCAAATTGGTAACGGCTTACCTGGAGGAGTGAGCTTCGATGTTAATCTACTCGTGGCCAGCGAAGACAAATCAATAGTGGGTAAAGGACATATCTTTCAGGCCGTTAACCCACCGTTAAATGTGGTGTCTGATCTCAATGGTAGTTTCAACTATCAATGCACGATGGGTGATTGTCATATCATGGTGACGTTGCAGGGCTACCAGCCTTATCTAGGCATTGCTCCTTTAGGAGCTGATCTTCATAACGTAACGCTCAACCTCCTACTTAATGATGATTGGAAGTCAGGCGTGGCATTCTATCGATATAAAAATAGTTCAGGTAAATGGATTGAAGCAGCAAATCAACGCGTTACTCTACTTTTGCCTGAGCATGTTCCTAGCATCGAGAACTTTAAGGTGGAGCAAAATGATCTTGCGCCAGCATAAATCTCATCAGCGATGACACTGTGCCAAAACACAGATATTCGATGGTTTCGAATATCTGTGTTTGACGAGGTAAATCGAGTAAACACGATGACTTGAAGGTGCAATTAATCGACTTTCTTCGTTTATTGAATATTTCATGGTTGAGTAGATGTGGAGAGCCAATGGTCGAGCTCATCAACACTTATTTGAGCCTGATTCAGTTGATGCTTACGCGCGGCCTGATTGAAGTTTAACAACTCAGAGACGGAGCTGGACTGGTCGAGTAAGGCAAGCATCAGATTCGCTTGTTCAATATAAAAATCACCCCATGGATGCGGATCTTCTTGGGTGAAGTTAGACAGCTTATCGCGATATTTTCGAAGTAGCGTAGGCTGCTTATACTGCCACGCTACTTGGATTCCTTGTTGGTAAAAGCGTAAATAATTATGACCAACACAGGTAGATTCTAGCCAAGCCTCACCAGTGCGCAAAGCGGAGAGGGCCGTTGATTCATCGCCACAAATAAGTGCCTTGGTAGATACGAGCCAAGGACCAATAAAATTGTGTAGCTTATTGATATGAACAAGATCTAGAGCCGTGTCGATGTCCGAAAGGGCTTTCTCCTCTTTTCCCTGATACCAGTGCAATCTTGCACTGGACTCCAAAAGAAAAGCGACAAATCGATGAGCATTAAGCTGTTTTGAAAGTTGTAGAGCGGTCGAGATTTCGTTTTCAGCTTGCACCAAGACATTACGGTCGAGAAAGATCCATGCAGCCGTAAGCCTAGAAACAATTTCTGCTCGGCGGTTTGCCGTGAGATAGGCAAGATTCGAGGCATGCTGAGCCTGCTTTAGTGCTTCGTCAGATTGCAGTTGATAGATCATCACTGTTGCCAGCATGTAGCGATTGGCAGTTTCAATCGAAAGCAACTGATGCTCTTCACACAGTTGCAAACACTCGGTTAAGTACTCGTATGAGCGAGCCATTTTTCCTTGTGCGTAGGCACAATCACCGAGGCCGCCAAGCGATTTTGCTTTCGCGCGAAAACAGTTTGCTCGTTGACTGTAATCTAATGCAAGTAAATGTTCTTTCTCACATTCGTCTAGCTGCCCAGTGGGGAACAGCATATTACCTCTCATCGAGTGAATTTCACACAAAGATTTATTTAACGTCAGCTTTTCGCACAGGGCTTGGGCTTGGTCTAAAATCGACATCGCTTGTACAAAGTTGTCGGTTAAACGGTAGGGGTTAATGAGGTCTAAATAGTATTGAACACGTTCAGAATCATTTTCTGTGTGATGAATCGCTTGCTCAAGAACCTCAATACTCTCTTTGATGCGTCCCATCGAATACAGGCAGTTTCCTTTCATATTTAGTGCATACGCCATCTGTGCTTTAGGTGACTCTTTAATAGCGTATTCAATAAGAGTCAGTGCTTTTTCAAATTGATAATTGCTCAGGTAATGTTTGGCGGTCTGGTCAAGAACAGTAAATACACCTTCGCCCTTGGCATGATTGATATGGACTGCATATAAGAACCGATCTCGGTTCTCATACCATTTTGCGCAGGCCATGTGTATTTTTGAACACTGTGACTTGTCTATTTGACGGAAAACAGCATTACAAATCAAATCATGATGGAAAAGGTATTGATCGCCATTGAGTTTTACTAAGCCAGCGTCGACTAACTTATCTGGTACGTAGCCGGGAATTCGAGTGATTTCACGCAGTTGCTCCAGTTGAAAGTACTGCCCCAACACAGATGCAGTACAGAGTGCTTGGCGATCTTGGGCTGGAAGTTGAGCTAATTGTATCGAAACTAAATGTTCCAATGACTCCGGAACGTCTTTATCAAACTGAGAACAAAGTAGTGTTTGGCGTAAGTATAGAGGATGGCCTTTCGCAAGCTTTATACAGTCATTGATATGTTTATTCTGTTGGCATGTGATTGAGCAAGCTAACTCGTAAGACTCTTCAGATGATAACTCCCTAAGTTCGATTAGATTCACGTTGGCAAACCAAGATTGTTTGGAACTAAGTCGTTTTTGCTGCCTAAACGTCAGAAAGAGTAAAATATTGGTGTTTGTAATATAAGGTAGCAGTGTCTCAAGAAATGCCAACATTACCTCGTCGGCCCAATGGACATCTTCAACAATAATCAAATGCGGTTTGCTGGTCTGCCGTTGTTGAATTAAGAAAGGGATAGATTGCTCTATCGTTTGTTTCAGCGTTTGGAACTCCATTAAGTTCAGCAGCTGTTTTTCTGATTCGTTGAGTGTTACCCCCATTAACCAATAAAGGCAGAGATGGAAAGAAGAGGGAATTGATGACTCGACAGTCTGCTGACGAATAGAAT
>NZ_WXWS01000157.1:0-4746 GCF_009904715.1 Vibrio sp. V42_P2S4T144
AAACTAACGCCGCATTAAGGTGTGAGCGGCGCTTGGCTATACTTGAGCGAAGCGAAACTGCCAAGCGTTGCGAATCACTCTTGAATGCTTTGTTAGCCTTCAATTTCCAAGGACATTTGTTCAATGATTTTGTCCTTATACACGCCGTTTTCTAGTGAATTAAGAAAAAAGTTTGTTACGTCCAACGCGACACGACAACACCACTCACAGAACTGCGTAGTTTCAATGCTACAAAGCCAACTATCTGCCTCATCGAATGCTTCTAGCACACCTATACTGACTAAATATTTTATTTGTGTCTCAGGTCGGGGGTACTCTACGCTAAGCGTAACTCCATTTTCGCCGATCACTCGCTCAGACATAATCACTTCTGGCGCACGATGTATGACGGCATTTCTCAGCTTCCTCAAAACTTCAAAATTTTGGTCTGGTTGAGAGTTAGGACGAAACCTCTGGCGTGAAAAGATATTCTTAGCTGTTTTATATTTTTTTAAAATAGAAACTTTATGTGCATCTCGCCCTGTGACAAGCCTCTTTAATCTGTCATACATTTGCCTCTCTCTAGCAGATAACCTACCGCCGCAAAATAGTTCTCGGGAACATAAAGACTCATTGATAAATGCTTCGATAGTGCTAAATGAGTACGTCAAACATACAATTGCCAAGTCCGGATTATTACGAACATTATCTCTGGCATACTTTGCTATTGAATAAAACCGTCGATGTGCAAAATGAACTTTTCTGCCTCTAATAACCTTACCTTTTAATTCTTCCACTCTCTCTCCTTGAAGGCTAACGCCGCATTAAGGTGTGAGCGACGCTTGGCTATACTTGAGCGAAGCGAAAGCGCCAAGCGTTGCGAATCACTCTTAAATGCTTTGTTATAAATCTGAACTCTATAAGTTTTGGTTGGCGATTTTGTCCATAAAACCAGAGACTAGAGCCAACGACTTTTTACTCTGACTAGCCTGCCTATACATACACGCTGCGCGTCCAAAACCCAAAGCAGGTTCCTTTTCCTCATGAGAAAAGAAAGCGCTTGAACTAAATTCAAATAGAATACCTGCTACATTACGACCTGCATTTTTGTCTGATACATCTTGCTGCCCTCTAGCGAAATCTGTAATCGCTTTTTGTATTTCCATGTCATACAGACGTACATCGCTTGTTGCTGTAACCGTACCCTCAGGCAAGAGCACATCAGTCACATCCAGTGCTATTAAGCCATACTTATTTTTACGATTTGCACCAATACGTGTATCTATCTGGTTTGATGCTTCTTTGATACGAGAGGCCAATTTTTTCAAAGATTTTATACGTTTGCACTCTACATACAATCTGTCTTTACCAATAGTAACAACCACATCGCAGTCATCCGTTAGGTCGACGTCATAGCCACCTTTGAGAAACCTAGAGGCAATGTTTAGCTCAAACGCGAAATCTCGTGCTGGGTCATCATTTTGTCCTTTTTTGTTCTTTTTGATTGCTTCGGCACGTATGCTTTTACCAGACATGACATGTTTGATACGGTCTTTTAAGCCCTCATGCTTACCATCTTTAAAAGTATTCCACAAACGAATGATCTGGCACGCTTCGGTCGCTGCTTGCATAAAATGATAGAAATCATCAAATAGGTCTCGGTCCGTAGGTGCTTTTGCTCCGGGGTTTACAAATGTTTTTAGTAACCGCTCGTAGTCGCCCATTCGAGTACTTTTATATGGAAAACCCATCTCTTCGGATAACCATTGACATGCTTCTGAGAATTCTTTTTTACGATCTGTAAATTCTCCGTGATACATTGCAGTTTTACTTATTTCTAACATTGAGATACCCATAACCCTCCGAACTCATGTGATTTATAACGCCTTGTTAAGGTGTGAGGCACGCAATACCTAAGCTTCCGCATAACACCTCAACCACTGAACCTAACGCATAGTGAAAATGCCACGCGTGCCGAATCACTCTTGAACAATTTGTTATGTACGTTGTACCGAGCGCACTGGTACCCAACCAATTTCACCCGTTGACCTCGAAACTCGATACCACTCATTGAGTTCAAACTGCACTGACAGCTTTTCACCAATGACTGTATTGAGCTCAACATTGTCATAATCATAACGCAAAACACCTTCTGAGATTCCTTCAATCTTTTCGATATATTGAACTGGAGCCCAACCCTGCAGACCTTCACTACTGGTTATAAAAATCCAATTGGGAAACTCGTCGTCAATTGCACCGAGAGCCACTTTATCACCTTGTTTCAAATAAAACGGATTGGGATATTCTGAGACGTGTTTTTCCGTAGCGACTACTTCCATATTTTCTCCAAAGTACATAACGCCCTGTTAAGGTGTGAGCAACGCAATACCGAAGCTCCCGCATGCCACCTTAACCACTAAAACCAACGCATAGTAAAAATGCCACGCGTGCCGAATCACTCTTGAACAGTTTGTTATGTGCGTTCTTGTTTATTAATTTCTCGCCTATACCAAGACTCTGAGACACTCCACGTTACAAAACCTAGAACTACCCCAAGAGCAAGTAATATCAGTGTCGACAAACCAAAATCAAACCAGAATTCTAACCACGTGCGAACTTTGTCAAATAGGATGAAACCAACAGTTTTTCCAAACAAGACTGAACCAGCTGCAATTAAAGTAGTTTTTAAAACGTAATGACCCCGCCCATTTTTACGAGTTTGTTTCCACCTGTTTAATCTTTTATTTTTCCAAGTATTCATAAGCGAGAACTCCATTTGCACTCTCGAAAACCCTAATCTATAACTGGAAACATTCCTTAAAACCTGTACTGATTATGCGATACAGCCCAAATTAGATGCATAGCACATAACGCCCAATTCTTACGAATCCCCTCATAATTTCTATATAAAACAATGAGTAGACGCACATCGCTCATTCTGATCTAATGAATTTCGCCAAAAACACACCTGATTAAATGGATTTAATAGGGAGCCCTAACGATGCGCGACATTCAAATTCTACAGCAAACGATTGAGAATCAATGCCCTGAAATTCACAAAAAACGACTTAGCTCTCTGATACTTGCAACCAAAGCGGTTCTGGATGGCTCTGATCTAACACTCACTAAAATTGGAAGAGCTCTCGACACTGATACCACCGTGAAACATGCCATCAAACGTATCGACCGACTACTTGGTAATCGCAATCTACACCGTGAAAAAGAGTCCATATATAAATGGCATGCCTCCTTTATTACCCGTGCTAATCCTTTTCCCGTGGTCCTGGTTGATTGGTCTGATGTTCGAGAGCAACTGCGCTATATGACATTACGCGCTTCGGTATCTGTTAAAGGACGCGCCGTCACGCTTTATGAGCAGGCATTTGAGTACAAAAACTATAACTCACCGAAGAGCCATCAACACTTTCTCGATAAGCTTCAGTCTTTGCTCCCAGAAGGTTGCACACCTATCATTGTCTCCGACGCAGGCTTTAGAAATACTTGGTTTCGGCAAGTCGCCAACAAAGGTTGGTTCTGGCTTGGACGTGTACGTGGCGAAGTCTCGATTAAATGTGGTGAACACTCTTGGCAATGGAATAAAGCGTTTTACCCTCAAGCAACAGATAAGCCGCAGTTTTTAGGGGAAAGCCAACTTGCTAAGCGCTCACCGCTTAAGTGCTTTGCTTACTTATACAAGACTCATCCCAAAGGCAGAAAAGCCCATCGACACAGCCGAACGTGCCAAAAACACTCGGCAGGAAAAGTGTTCAACAAAGGAGCAAAGGAACCTTGGCTTCTGGTCACGAACATCCCCAATCATGTACTTAACAGCATTAGAGTAACCCGTTTGTACGCCAAAAGAATGCAAATTGAAGAGTCATTCCGAGATCTAAAAAGCCCAGCCTACGGGTTGGCGCTCCGCCATAATCGAACACGTTGCACCAAGCGCATTGATATCTTATTGCTTATGGCATTGATGGCCGAAATCATCATGTGGTGGAATGGCTTAATCGCCATGCAGGCCAATTGGCATTACGACTTCCAAGCCAACACCATCAAGCATCGTCGGGTGCTCTCAATTCCTAGGCTTGGTAAGGAAGTACGTTGTCATCGGAGGTACCGAATACAAGAGTCCCAATATCACTGGGCAATGATGGAATATCAGCGCCTAACGCATACCTGTGGGTTGGGAGAATTATGAGGGGATCCGCCAGCGCCCTGTTAAGGTGTGAGCAACGCAATACCAATGCCGCCGCATACCACCTTAATCACTTAAACCAACGCATGATAAAAATGCCACGCGTTGCGAATCACTCTTAAACAGTTTGTTATGTGTTGATCAAGTGCTTCTGATATTTACTGGAATTAGGATCATATTTTCCTAAATAGTCTACAAACGCCTTTATAAGTTTTTTATCACTTTTGAAGCTTGAACTAGGGATATTTTTATACATTTCAATCTCCTCCCAACTATACGGTGTACCAGAAGTTCGTTTTTTTGTATCTTCAATAACATTATCAGCTTCAATTGTTGTCTTAGGAATCGTATGCGTAGCAAGAAAGCATACTTCAGAATTTGTTTTATCTAGAATATACATCACGATTTTTTTATTTATGGTTGTAAATTCATTTTCTGTTATAATAGTTTTCATAACAGTTTCACAGTGTTGGGTAAAATCTATTTCCAAGTCACAAAATGATACTGAATCACGACTCACTATTATAAATTCCGTCGAAATATCAAGACCTCCAACTTCATATCTAAAG